>JBAVQZ010000347.1:0-13091 GCA_049694515.1 Paracoccaceae bacterium
GCGCGGGACGACTCGCGTGGGCGCGACGGCGGTTTCCGAAGCCTCCTCCGTGGCGGCGACCGACGCCTCGGTTCCGTCCAACCTCTTCTCGGGCACCGGCCGGGCGCGCGGTCGATCGCCACTGGTCTCAAGCTCGTTGGTGACCTCGTGCAGAAGTTCTACAAGGCGCTCCATGAAAGCTTCGGCGCCGCTTTCTTCCCATTGCTCACGGTTGTCCTTGGCGGCAAGCGCCTGGGTCAGGGAGATCGGAAAGCAATCGGCGAAGAGCCCCTCGGTTTCCCGGCGGACGCGTTTGAGAACCCGGCTGCGATCACTGTCGTTGAGAAGCTTGTCGTAGCGTGTCAGAAGAAGCAGGCTCTTGCTGTAGAGCTCGGGCTTCATCGACTCCCAGACCGCTGCCTCGCTCTGGCGCCAGGCTTGTGTCGCGTGGGTGCACCAGACGACCAGATCTGCATGGTCTATGACGCGCTGCCAGAGGTCGGGCGACATGTTGGGGTCCGAGATTCCGGGCATATCGATCAGATCGCAGAGTTCCAGGATGTCCGACTCTTGGAAGATCCGGATAACCCGCGTCTCGTCCGGAACGATTGTCTCGAGCCGGTCCAGATCGACCGGGCTGACATTGCCCTCGAGATCCTCGCGGAATGCGCTGCGGTCGCCATAGGATATCCATACGGGCGGAAGCTGGGTTGCCGTCACCTTGACGGGCAGCGGGCTTGCCCCGATCAGCATGTTGGACAGCGTGCTCTTTCCGGCGCTGAATTCGCCCATGAAGGCGATCCGCGGCTTGCGAACGCGCTCTCCTCCGGCACCCGGGGATGGAAGGTCAGCAATGTTCATTTTCCGAACGCCCTTCTCCTGATTTTCACGCGGCATCCCTGGTCAGGGAGTCCATTGTTCCCTTGATCGCGTCGAGGCGATCCTGCGTCGCCCGTCCGCCGAAGATTTCCTCCAGGCTTCCGCCTCCGGCGTCGCCATGGTCTTCGAAGCTCAGCAGAGTATCGCGCTGCTCGGACAGGAAGTCTTTCAGGGCAGTCGTCAGATCGGCCCGAACCGCCTCGACCTGCGCCGATTTTAGGTCTTCGACGATCGGGTCCGTTTCGGCCATGATCATCCGGTGGAAGCTCTCGGCGTAGGCCTGATAACCCCGCCGCCTTTGCCACCAACTCCGCCACCAGTTTCCCTGGATGTCCAGCGCGATGGTCTGTCCGATCGCTACCGGCGGCGCGATGCGCGGCGCAGGGGGCGCTTCGATTGTAAAGTCGCCGTCGATCCCGAAGGCCTGCCTGTATAAATCCGCAATGTCCGCCGCGGATGCCTCGAAAACCGTCTTCGACATGCGGTGAACCTTGGCGCCAAAGACCTGGAATGCCGAGCGCAGCAACAGCCGCAGACCGGTCGGCTCATAGCTCCAGACGGTCTTTTCGCCGTGTTTTTCCAGATGACCGACGAGCGATGCCGTGGCGCGTTCCAGAAAACTCGCGTGCGACCGGTCGAGGCGGGTGTGATAACTTGCCACCACGCCGTCGAATTCACGCTGGAGCATTTCCAGACCCTGCGCCTCGATCCGGTCCAGCTCGGCGATGAGCGCATTTTTTTCCAAACGCAGGGTCTTTGGCGCGTCGCCCTCCGTCGTGACGAACTGACTTGCGGCCCGGACGCCCTTGGCCAGGTTGTTCGTGCTGCGCGCGATGCGGTCGATGACCTCCTGTCCGATGCCTTCGCAAATGCGCTCGGACAATGCCGCATAAAGCGCCGGAACGCCGGACATCTTCCAGACCATTTCCAGCGGCGAATCCTCCATCTCGTCATTCTGGAGAACGTGTTCGGCCCAGTTGAGAAGGGAGTCTGCGCTGTCCCTCGACAACGCGCTCAGCGAGCCGTCGAGCGCGTTGACCGCCCAGTAGGCGCTACCGAAGATGATCTGTGCGTCCGCAGGACCTTCGTGTTTGCGAAGGGTCTCCTGAATGGCCGCGCGGATTTCGGGAACCTGTTTCGCGGGATCGGACAATTCGTCGATGCGGTTGACGAATATCACCACCTCGCGCGACTTGATGTTCGAGATCAGACGGATCAGCGCCATGTCGACCGAAGACAGGGCCTGGTGCGCCGACAGAACCACGACGCAGATCCGGCTGTCCCGAATCGCCCGGATCGTGATCTGCTCGCGCATCATGAAGGTGTCGTTGACCCCCGGTGTGTCCCGTATGCACAGCTTGAGCGGAAGCTCGGCCCGCCGCAGATATAGATCGGCGGACCGCGTGATGTCGGCGAACCGTCCCTGGTGCGCCGCGGCAGCGTCCTCCTCATCCTCGTCGCCGAAGACGTCGCCGAGGCAGACATAGCGTTCGATCAGGTCCTCGTCGAAACTGGCATAGTCATGCTCCTGCCCGAGCAGCAGCTCGAAACGGCGCCCCAGCCGGGTGCGGGACTTCTCGCGCATCTCCTCGATCTGCCGGCGCACTTTCTCGAGTTCGTCGTCGGCGCCGGCGCGGCTGGCCAATTCGCCAAGCCGACCTCCCTTTTCAAGCAGCCGCGTCCATTCGTCGGTATCGAAAAACCGGAAGGTCGCGCGGTCGGCGACCTTGGCCGCGTGCGGGTCGAGGTGGAGCGAGGTCACGACCGACGTCCAGGGGTTCACGTCTGCCGGAAGAAGTCCCGGATGGCCGATCATCCCGTTCACGAGCGATGTCTTGCCCGACTTGACCTGGCCGATCATGGTGATGCTTGGCTCGAATGCGGCAAGCTGGTCCTTCATGCGCTGGGCGCTGGCGCGGGTCGCCGCGTCACCGATCTGCGCAAGCTCTCCCAGAACGGCGTCAAGTTCGCCCGCCTTCTCGAGGAAACCCGAGAGCCCGTCGAAGCCGAATTTGAGAAGATGTGCGTTCTTTGCTTCAGCGATCACGCTGCGCATTTCCGGGACGCCGCTCTCATCATTCATCTGGCACCTGCCAATTCTTGCTGTGAGCCTTCATTGTTCACGTCCTGGCAACCAGGCCTCGAACGGACGCGACAAAATCACCGCAGACTCACCATTTCGACGCAATATCCTCCATTTACGCGAGGTAACGTGGCATTTCTGAGGCATTTTTTCGGCGAAACATGACAGGGTCGCGCGCGGGTCAGGCCGCCATGCCGGTTTCGATGTCGCGCCTGAGTTGCAGCATCAGGGTCACCGCGTCTTCCGCCGGCTTCTCGCCGTCTTCCAGGCGCAACAGAAGCATCATGTCGGCGGCCTCCAGGACTTCTTCGTGCAGCGGGGTAAAGTCGTCCTCCTCGGCCTCCTGCCGCATGAACATGTCGGCGACCTCGTCGATGGTCCCGGCGCAGCGTCCGAGGAAGTCACCGAATTTGCCGCCCTCGCACGAGTCCAGTTGCTGCGAAAGATCTTCGGCCCGCGCCCGCAACAGGGCGACCGCCTCGGCGTGAACACCGGAACTCCTTGCCGCGGGGCGCGCCGGTTCAGGCGCATCCGCGGCTGCCGTTGCCGCAGGCGGCAGGCCGGACTCGTCCGTGACGGGGGCAAGATCCTGTGCGGTTTCGGGTTTTCCGGCCGCGCGAGCGCCGTGTTGCCGCAGAAACAGCAACGCACTGTCGATATCGGCGCGCCTGCCCCTCTCCACATGTTTCAGGATTGCGCCGATCAGGGCGCGGCCGCCACTGGCGGCGAGGGCCGCCTCATCCGGCGCGCCGTCGCACTCCATCGCAGCAAGGCCCTGAAGCGTGGCGACGGCCTGAAGCGAGATGAACTCTTCGTCCGTCACGTCTTCCAGGTCCGCAAGCCGTTCCGTCAATTGACCGCTTCGGTGAAGTTCGTCGGCCTTTGTCAGGACGAGGAAGGCGTGATCCTTGAGTCTGTCCGGCACCTTCTTCCACAAGATGCGTTCGGCCTCAGAGAAGTCCTGTGTGCACCAGATCAGGATGTCGGCCCGCGCGCAGGCCCAGTTGATCGCGGTCCGCTGGCTCTCAATGGAGGCGTCCGTGACCACCTCCTGCAGACTGACCTGCTTGAGGATGGGCAGCGGCGCATTGACCTCGATCTCTCGGGAATGCCTTGCATCGGGATGTTCAAGGACGATTCCCTCAAGGATCTTTTCGCTGCTATCCTGACGCGTCAGGGTGGTCCGGGGATCCGGCCCGAAGCTCAGGCGGAGACTGGGAAGCCTCAGGCCTTGGGTGACGACCGTCTGCCCGGCGAGCATGTTCAATAGCTGGGTCTTGCCGCTTCGGGGAAATCCCGCGATCACGACGCGCACCGGAGAGGCGAGGCGTTTCGCGAGGTTTTCGCCGTGCCGTCGCGCGGCCTCCGGCACGCCGTCGCCCGAGAGCAGAAGTTCGAGCCCTGCGAGAAGCGTATCGGTGGTGCTGTTGCTTTTCACTGGCTTCCGCTCCCGGAGAAATTCGTTCTGCCGAACGCGAAGATGTTTTCCAGGAACGACGGACGATCGGCCGTCACGAGGTCGCGTTCGACAGGCGCGGGGGTGTCGGCCCTGGCGAGGTCGGGATCGGCGGCAGGGGCGCGCGATCGGCCATTCCGCTGCACCGAGACCGCGCGGACGACCGAAATGGCGATATTGTCCTGCTCGGGATCGTCCTGTCGCTCCAGCGCGTCGAGCAGGGCCTGCGCAATCTCGGCGCTACTGTCGTGGCGATGCACTTGCAGGATCATTTCGATCACGTCCTCGCGCAGGAATTGCAGCCCGTCGCTCGCCGCAACGATCATGTCGTGATCCAGCAATTCGAGTGGCTCGTCCGGGCAGTCGATCCGCGGGATCTCCTCTCCGCATAGCACCGAGGTCAGGCAGTTGCGGTCGGGATGCGCGCTGCCCTCTTCGACGGTCATCTGCCCGGCCCTCACCAGCAGATCAATCTGCGGAGCCATCGAGTGATCCTGGTTGATCTGACGGAGCACCCCGTTGCGGTAGAGATACAGAGGTGAATCCCCGATCGAGATCCAGAACATCCGGTCGTTCACGAAGGTGAGCGCAAGCAATGTGCTGCCCATCCCGCGCGTCTCCGCGTGCGCGCGCGTGTGGCCCCTTATGCATTCGTTCGCGCCGAGGGCCACGTCGCGCAGTATCCGGGGGGCGTCATTTTCGAAGGCTTCGACATCGCCGCTTTGAAGCTTCAGCTCGCTGAAGACCTCGGTGACGGCGATCTTGCTGGCGACATCGCCCGCAGCGTGGCCACCCATTCCGTCGGCAAGCACGACCATGCCCATGTCACCGCCGATCGGGAAGTCGCTCACGAGAGCGTCTTCCTGGTACTGGCGCCGGCCCCGGCTTATCGCCGAGACCGCGTCGAACCCGATTTCACAGGTTCGCAACATTGTGCTCGTCATCCGCTTTCGTGGCGTTCCAGTCGAAGTCGCGCCCGCAGAGTTCGACGAAGCGAAGCGTGGTCTCTCCGATCCTGATGAGGTCGCCGTCGGTCAGGGTTTCGGTACTGAGAACCGGCATGTCGTTCAGCCGCACGATATTGGCTTTTCCGCCGTGTCCCAGGAAATGCTTCCGCTGCTCGGGATCATAGGCAACGACGGCGTGGTTGTTCCGCGAAATGGTCGTATCCCCGAAGTCCAGCTTCACGGCCTGATCGCTGCCGCGGCCAATCTGCGACACGCCGCTGTACAGCGTGAACGCGGTCCCGCGCCCCGGTCCCTTGACGACGACGATCCATCCGACGGGGAATTTCCTTTCCTCCGGTTCCGCGGCGTCTTTCGCGGCGGCGAAGGGATCGCTGCCGTCCTGGCCGCTATGCTCGAACCCCAGAAGCCTGGTTTTCACACGCCCGGCACGCCGCGCCGAATGCCCGGGCGAGGGGGTTGGCACCTCGACGAGTTGAGCGTTGTTGCGCGCCTCCGCCGGCTCGCTCTCAGCCCGGGCCGGGGGATTCTCGGGCCGGTTCGGGACATCCTGGGTGGTGTCGCGGAGCGGGGTTTCCCGCGAGGGTGAGGGAGCAGGGCGCTCGACAGGGTCCGTGCGGCGGCGGTCCTGGTGCGTCGAGCCGTGCAAGGGTGCCGAGAACGGCTTGGGTGCGCCGGTGCGGCGCGAAGGTTCAAGCTGCTGCCGCAACGTCGCGATGCGCTTGTCGAAACCGGGAGAGACGTCCGGCGCTTCCTCCACTTCCTGACTGCTCTCTTCCTCCGCACTGTCTGGATAGAGCAGATGGGAATCCTCGTCGTCAGCGCCCGCATCCGGGGAAACGGCACCGATTTCCTCTATATCGGCGCTGTCGATATCAGGATCGGCTCGGATGGTGTCCGGCTCCGCTGCGGCCGGCGCGGCATCGAAGTCGTCTTCTGCCCGATCGTTCTCCTCCATGACGTGGCTGCTTTCGCGCAGGCGCGCAAGGATCCCGGCGGCGGTTTCCTCGTCTGCCCAATCGTCTGCCGCGTTGCTTTGCTCGGCAACGAAGTCGGGCTCTTCGACGGGCTCCTGCTCGGGCTTGTCCGCGGGCTTGCGTCTGAAAAAATCCATGACTCTGTCTTTCCTGATTGTTCTGCCAACCCTTGTCAGGTCCAGAGAACTGATTTCAGATTTTTGCCGAAGCGGCCCCACAGCCCGCGCTGCTGTCGGGGCCGTCCGGTTTCAGCGTTTCGAATGGCCGGCAGGTTGTCGGCCATACCGTCCGGCGGCGCGTTATTTCGCACTCTTTTCGCCGGGCGGCGCGCGGCTAGCGTTCTGGGCCGCGGCGGGTGGTCTGCTCTGGTCTCGCCTGTCGTCGTATCGTGGATTTCGGACGTCACGTGTTCGGTTGTCACACGCTCTGCCTCTGCATCCTTGTCTTCCGTGCTCTCGTCTGCGTCGTCTTCGCCCAGCAGCCAGTCGTCCTCCAGTTGCCAGGAGAAATACGGTTTCTTCTTCTTTTCGACCGACGGTGCCTTCTCGATCTCCTTCTTGCGAAGCTCTTCCTGCCGTTTCGCCTCCAACACGGCTTCGTTGGTTTCCGCGACCAACCGCGAAATCGCGCGCTCGACGATCGTGTCGGTGCGTGCGTGCGCCAGCGCGGCGGCCTGCCGTTTCTCGATATCGATAAGATCCAGCCATTCCTGTGCCGACTGCGGGCGATCCTTGGGAAACAGGTTCATGGCCTTGTCGATGGCCTCCAGGAAGGCCGCGTCATATCCGGCGACGCGGCCCGCTATCGGCTTATACGGGTCGGCCTCCTTGGCGGCGACCGCGGCGAGCCTGAGCTGGCTGACCGGCGGCGCCTCTCCCGTCAGCAGGTGATAGAAGGTCGCGCCCAGGGAATAGAGATCGCTGGAAGGCCCCTGGGGGCCGTTCGAAATATAGAACTCCTGTGGCGAGTAACCGTCCTTCACCACGTGAAGGGCGGACAGGACACGGCTTTTCTTCGACGCGCGTTCGCGCGCCGCGCCGAAATCGATCAGGACGGGATTGCCGGTCTTGTCCAGCAGGATGTTGTCAGGGGCGATGTCCCTGTGCAGCAGGCTGTGGTCATGGACGAAACCGATGGCGTGCAGGAGTTTTTCTAGGATCTCGCGGATCTGGTCCGGCTTCAGCCTGGCGCGGTCATCCTCGATGATGTCGAGCAGATCGTCGCCTTCGATGAAATCCAGCGCCATATAGGCCGTCTCGTTGTCCTCGAATACCTGGTGCACGCCGACGATGTTGGGATGGCGCACCTTGGCCAGACGCCGCGCCTCCTGCACGAAGAGGCGTACGACGGACCGGAATTCGTCCTGGTGCGCGCGTGAGCGCGCCCGGACGGCCTGATTGTCCCGGCTGCACAGCGAGCCGGGGAAGCATTCCTTGATGACGACGACGCGGTCCAGGCTGTCGCTCGCCAGATAGGTCATGCCGAAGCCGCCGACCTTCAGAAAGCTCTCGATGGTGTACTGATGGTGCAGCAGTCGCGTTCCCGGACGCAGCTCGTCCGTGAACTCCTCTTGCGGCATGACGCCGGACATGTTGGGTGCTGAGCTCATCAATCCCCGTTCGCGACTTGCGACCCATCAAGAAACAATAACCGCCGCAGCAGCGGTCAGTTCTTATGATTGCCCGGGATTTTGACCAAATCATGGTGCCATTCAGGCAGATTGCGACATGATTGTGGCCCCGGCCGTCAGGCATCGGCGCCATCGCCCGTGGCCCCGCCCTTGCGCTGCGGGCCCTGCGGCTATAGCGTCCGGATCGGAAAAAGGGCGATGGCCCCGACGGCCGGAATACCCGGGATTTTCCTTAAAATCGGGAGGATAAGCCAATGACCAATCTTTCAAACCTTGCGGATCGGTCCGCGCGGAGCATTCTTCGCAGCGGCATGGCCGGGGTGCTGATCGCGGGTGCCGCGACGTCGGCCAGCGCGCAGGACGGCCCGCTGAAAGTGGGACTCCTGCTTCCCTTTACCGGGCAATATGCCTGGGTGGGCGAGAATGTGCAGCCCGTGGCGCAGATGATCGCGGAGGAGGTGAACGGCGCCGGTGGTATTGCGGGGCGCGACATCACCTTTGTTCAGGGCGATACCGAGGGCGTCGTCGATGCCGGGACCACCGCGGCTCAGAAACTGATCAACGTCGACAACGTCCTGGCGCTTGTGGGGCCGACCTCGCTTTCCTTCAGCGGCTCGCGCAACCTGATCATCGACAACCATGTGCCGATGGTCACGCCCACGGCCGGGACCACGGCGCTGGACCGGGCTTGCAAGGATGTGTGCTTCCGCACCGTGCCGTCGGATTCGCTGGGCGGTCGCGCGATCGCGCGCGCCGCGACAGACGCCGATTTCCTGGGCGACGGCGCGGCCTGGGCGAAGCCGGTGCTGATGGTGGCGCAATCGCCGGCGATGGTGTCCTTCGAGGAGCCGATCAAGCGGGCGTTTTCGGAATACGGGGTGGATCTGGCCGGGGTGGTCGAGTTCACGCCCGGCAAGCCGTCCTATCGCAGCGAGGTGCAGGAGGCGATGAGCGCCAATCCAGACGGCATCGTCCTTGTCGCCGCGCCAGAGGACTCGGCGCGTGTCATGACGGGTGCCTTCCAGATGGGGTATGAGGGCGGCTGGTTCATGACGCAGGACCAGACCACCGCCGATTATATCGAGCTGGCGGGCGCCGATCTGGTCGAGGGCGCCTATGGCCTGGAAGAGGTCGCCTCGGACGAGAGCGCCGCGCTCAACCGCGCGTTCGAGGAGCGCTACAAGGCTTATTCCGGCGACGAGGTGAAGATCTTCGGCACCAACACCTACGACTCGATGAACGTGATCGCGCTGGCCATGTATCGCGACAACATGGATGACGGGAAAATCACGCGCGAGTCGCTGGCCGCGCAGATCCGGGCGGTATCCGATCCCGGCGATGGGAAGACTGTTGTCACCAGCTATACCGAGGGCAAAGAGGCGCTCGATGCCGGCGAGGAGATCGACTACCGCGGTCTCGTCGGTCCGATCGACTTCGACGAATGGGGCAATATCGCCGCACCCTTCGGCATCCGGCAGGTGCAGGACGGCGCGTGGGCGACCGTGGCCACCATTCCCGCCAGCGCTTTGAACTGATAAAAAAAACGGCGTTCCGGGGAGGCTTGCCCGCCCGGAGCGCCGCGCCGTTCCCGCCCGCCGCATCCCGCAGGTCTTCATGCAAATGACAATACTGATCCAGACGCTGGTGTTCGGGCTGGCGCTTGGTGGCGTCATCAGCGTCAGCGCCGTCGGGCTGACCCTGGCCTATGGCGTCACGCGCTTCATCAACTTCGCCTTCGGCGAGTTTCTTACGCTGGGCGCCTTCCTGTGCTTCGCGCTGGTGCAGGCCGGGCTGGGCCTGCCGCTTGCTGTGATGCTGACGGTGCCGATGGTCGGCGTGATCGGCGTGGCCATCGCGCGCGCCTTCTATGATCCGCTGATGTCGCGGGGGCTGCTGCCGCTCCTGGTAACCAGCGTGGGCGTGGCCTTCGTGCTGCACAACGGGGTGCAGATGATCGCCGGCGCCAACCCGGTGCGCTTTCCGCTGCCGCTGATGCGGCCCTGGAACGTCGGCGGCGTGTTCATCCCGCGCGAGCAGGTCATCACGCTGGCCGTGGCGCTGGCGGCGATGGCCGTCGTCCATGTCCTGTTGCGCTACACGATGCTTGGCAAAAAGATGCGCGCGGTGGCCGACAATGCGGCGCTGGCGCGGGTCTCGGGCATTTCGGCGCGCAATGTGCTGAGCGCCACCTGGTTCATCAGCGCTGGAATAGGCGCGCTGGGCGGCATCCTGCTGGCGGTCACGCAGGTGACGATGGCGCCGCAGATGGGCTGGAACTTTCTTCTGGTGGTCTTCGCCGCGGTGCTGCTGGGCGGGATCGGCAGCCCCTATGGCGCCATGATCGGCGGCCTGGTGATCGGCCTGGCGATGGAACTGGGCGCGACCTATGTGGCGGCAAACTACTCCTATGCCTTCGCTTTCGTCGTGTTGATCGCAATCCTGATCCTGCGTCCGCGCGGCCTGATGGGCGGGAGGGGCTGAGATGGATCTTCTGGCCTTCGCCGTCGGGTTGCTGTCGCTGGTGCTTATCTACGGCCTCCTCGCAGTCGGGCTGAACCTGCAATTCGGCTTCGCGGGCGTGATCAATTTCGGCTATGTCGCCTTTTTCGCCGTCGGCGCCTTTGCCAGCGCCATCGTGACGCTTCCGCCGGCGGGCTCACCCGCCTATCTGGATGCTTCGGGTCAATATTCCGTGGGGCTTGGCCTACCGGTCTGGGCCGGCTTCCTTGCCGCGGGGCTGGCCGGGGCGTGTCTCGCCTTTCTGATCGGGGCTGTCAGCGTGCGGCTGGCAACGCATTACCTGGCGGTGGCCACCTTCGCGATGGCCGAGGTGGTCCGCTCGGTCCTTGGCAACGAGGCCTGGCTGACCGGCGGCGAATTCGGCATCGACGGGGTGCCGCAGCCACTGGGCGACGCGATCTCTCCGGCCAGCTATGCTTTGTTCTACCTCGGGCTTCTGGCGGTTGTCGTGGGGCTTCTCTTCGCGCTGGTGCGGCACCTGGGCGAGGTGCCGTTTGGCCGGTTGCTGCGCGCCATCCGCGACGACGAGGTGTCCGCCCGCACGCTTGGCAAGGCGACGACCCGCGCCAAGCTCAAGGCGCTGGTGATCGGCGGCGCGCTGGGTGGCTTCGCGGGCAGCCTTTGGACCCATTCGCTGGGCGTGGTTCATGTCGGCCAGTTCGTGCCCATCATCACCTTCCAGATCTGGCTGGCGATGCTGCTGGGCGGCACCGGCAACCATTGGGGCGCGATGCTGGGCGCGGCTGTGCTGATCGTCATCCGCGAGGGCACCCGCTTCGTTGGCGAGGTCCCGGGGCTGGATGCGCTGGCGATGGCGAACCCGGGCTTTCTGCCCTCGCTGCGGTTCATCCTGATCGGGCTGCTGCTGATCGCGGTGGTGCGTTTCTTTCCCGGCGGTCTGCTGCCCGCGCGGCTGCGGCGGGCGCCCAAGGTGGCCTCCGATGAAAGGCAGCACGAACCAGCGGCGCCCATGCCCGCGGCCAACGGATCGGATCCGATCCTCGAGGTGCGCGACCTTCGAAAACATTTCGGCGGCCTGGCGGCGACCGACGGCGCCAGCTTTCAGGTGCAGGTGGGCAGCATAACCGGCCTGATCGGCCCGAACGGGGCCGGAAAATCCACGATGATCGACCTGCTGAGCGGGGTGCAGCGCCCCGACAGCGGCGAGATCCGGCTGAGCCGGCAGGACATCACCGGCCTGCCGCCCGAAGTGATCGCCGACCATGGGTTGGGCCGGACGTTTCAGACGCCACGGCTCTATCACGACATGACGGTGTGGGAGAACCTGATGGTCGCCGGCACCGGGCCCAAGGCCGAAACCGTTCGCGCGGGCCTTTTCGGCGCCGCCCGCCGACACGCGCAGGACCGGAAGACCGCGGCGCGCGTCGAGAAGGTTCTGGCGGATCTGGAAATCCCCCATATGCGCGACATCCCGGCCGGCAACTTGTCCGGCGGGCAGCGCAAGCTTCTGTCGCTGGGCCGCCTGATGATGCGCGAGTCGCGCCTCATGCTGCTTGACGAACCTGCCGCCGGCGTGAACCGCAGGCTCGCGGGTGAGCTGTTCGAGCGCATCGCGGGGCTGAACCGGCGGGGCACCACCTTCCTGATCGTGGAGCACGAAATGGAGCTGATCATGCGGTATTGCGACCGGATCATCGTGATGCACCAGGGCCGCGTCCTGGCCGAAGGCACGCCCGCGGAGATCCGCGCCAACGCGCAGGTGGTCGAGGCCTATCTCGGCGGGGCGGTGGCATGAGCGGCGCACCCCCAGCCCTTGAGGCGCGCGGGATCGAGGCCGGTTACGGGCCTTTGCAGATCCTGTTCGGAGTCGACCTGAGCGTTGCGCCGGGTGAGCATGTGCTGGTCTTCGGTCCGAACGGGGCCGGGAAATCGACGCTCATCAAGTCCCTGTTCGGTCTCGTGTCGCCCTCTGCCGGGCAGGTTCTTTTGCAGGGGCGCGACATCACCCGGCGCGCGCCCGAACGTATGGCCGCGGAGGGCATGGCCTATGTTCCGCAGGTCAGCAATGTCTTTCCCTCGCTGTCGGTGCGCGAGAACCTGGAAATCGGCGGCGCCCGGCTGCCTGCGCCGCACCGCGAGGCGCGCATCGCCGCGATGTTCGAGCTTTTCCCGGTATTGGCCGACCGGACGCGCCAGGCGGCGGGAACGCTTTCGGGCGGCGAACGGCAGATGCTGGCGCTTGCCCGCGCGCTTATCCCGGAACCGTCGGTCCTGTTGCTCGACGAACCCTCGGCCGGGGTTGCGCCGAAGCTGGTCGAGGAGATTTTCGCAATGATCGCGGGGCTGCGGCGCACCGGGGTCTCGCTGCTGATGATCGAACAGAACGCGCGGCAGGCTCTGCCGCATGTGGATCGCGGATACGTTCTGGAAAGCGGACAGGTGCGTTTCTCGGACAGCGCCGCCACACTTGCAGGCAGCGCCGAGATCGGCCAGCTCTATCTGGGGGCCGCGGGGCAGGGCGCCTCCTGACGGGGCTGTTTTCAGGTCGGACCTTTCTTTCGCGCAGGATGCCACCGCTGCGTGCCCAGAAGAACGACAAGCGTAAGCGTCGCAAAGCCCGCCCCGGCGAGGAAGGTGCCGG
>JBAVQZ010000348.1:0-4802 GCA_049694515.1 Paracoccaceae bacterium
TCGCCATGACGACAACCACGACAAGCGCCCTCAGGTCGCCGCCGCCGAACCGGGCCAGCGCGCCGAAGCCGCAATTCCCGGCCAGCGCCATGCCATAGCCGAAAATAAGCCCGCCCAGGATGCTGGCAAGAGGGTTCCAGGCGACGGCGTGATACATCGTGGCATGCAGGTCGATACGGCCGTCCGCGGCCAGAAGGTGCGTGAAGAAGATCGCCGTGCCCAGCACGATGCCCCACAGCCGCAGGCGCCGCTGGTCGTCGCCATAGACGGCGCTTTCGATCGCGCCCAATGTGCAGAAATCACCAAGCCGTGCGGCCAGCCCCAGAACGGTGCCGGTCACAAGGCCGATCAACGCGGCCCAGGCGCCAACCGGTAGCATGTCCATGCCATCCTCCCTTCACGGGGCCGCGCATTCGCGCCCCGTTGCCGGTCTTAAGCGGAATTGCAGAAAATGTCGTAGACCAATTCGATCATCCGTTTCGCGCGGTCGTCGGCCAGCGAATAGTAGATCGCCTTGCCCTCGCGCCGGTGCGACACCAGTCCCTCAAGCCGCAAGCGGGCCAGTTGCTGACTGACTGCCGCCTGGCGCGACGAGAGCAGATTCTCAAGCTCCGTCACGGTCTTTTCGCCGGTGGAGAGGTGGCACAGGATCATCAGTCGCCCCTCGTGCGAGAGCGCCTTGAGGAAGTTCGACGCGGACTCGGCCTTGTCGATCATGTCGTCCGGTGCGACCGCTGCGTCCCGAACGTCATCGGTCCCGGCGTTAGCGCCCAGACCGAAAGGATGAACTGCATCTGTCATCATGTTTCAACGGGGAGATGGTGCCCCGCCCTCCACTACACTTGTCATCTGCGCATCTCTGGGGCGCGGGTATAGCACGCCTGAATGCGCGAGGCGATCCACCCGGCCGCAAACACCCGCGCGCTGTGGTTGGACGGTTTCGCCGCTTGTCTTATCCATCGGCCGCCGCCCCCTGCATTTCGTTCCATTCGGGCTGCTCCTGCAGCATGTTGCCCAACAGGCCCCAGAAGAACGCCTCGCCGGGATAGCCCTCGACCCGCTTCAGTTCAACGCCGTCGCGCACGAGGATGAAGGTGGGCGTGAACTGCGGCTTGCCGCGCAGCTCCAGATCCTCCGGAACGGGGCCGCGCAGGTTCACCTTGCGCAGCGGCGCCGCTTGTCCCTCGGGCGTCTTGGGATAAATCGGCCCGATCTCGTTCTCCCACAGATTGCAATAGGGGCAGCCGGCCTGCTCGAACATCACCAGCCGCAGCTCGGCCCGGGCCGGCAGCGCAAGCGCGGCCCAAGCGAGGGCAAGGGCCGCAAGGGCAGAGAGTGATCGAGTCATTGACGCGGTTCCTGAAATATAGAAAAAATATAATATGTATTTGCATCCACGGCAAGGGAGTGACGCCGGTGCTCGATATTTCCTTTGGCGGTGCGGCCCTGGCGGGGATCCTGTCGTTCCTGTCGCCCTGCATCCTGCCGATCGTGCCGTTTTACCTGTGTTACATGGCGGGCATTTCAATGTCGGAACTGCGCAGCGACGACACCATCGCGCCGGGCGCGCAGCGCCGGCTTGTGCTGTCGGCGGTGTTCTTCGCGCTTGGCGTGACCTCGATCTTCGTGCTGCTTGGCATGGGCGCGACCGCGCTGGGCCAGACCTTCGTCCAATGGAAAGAGCCGCTGTCCTATGTCGCGGCGGCGCTGCTGATCGTTTTCGGGCTGCATTTCCTGGGCGTCGTCCGGATTCCTCTGCTGTATCGGGAGGCGCGGATCGAGAGTACGGCGGAGCCCACGACGATCCTGGGGGCTTACGTGATGGGGCTGGCCTTCGGCTTTGGCTGGACGCCCTGCGTCGGTCCGGCGCTGGCCGCGATCCTGATGGTGGCCAGCGGCATGGGCGACATCAGCCGCGGCGGGTTGCTGCTGTTCGTTTACGGCATCTCGATGACGTTCCCGTTCATCGTCGCGGCGCTGTTCGCGCGGCCGTTCCTGCACTGGATGCAACGCAACCGGAAATACATGGGCCATGTGGAAAAGGCGATGGGGATCATGCTGATCCTTTTCGGCGTGCTGATCGCCACAAACACTATTTCATACATTGCCCAGTTCATGATTGACAACGTCCCGTGGTTCACGACCATCGGATGATCGGAGGAAAAGTTATGCGACTGATTTCGATGATGGCGGCCGGGCTGATGATGCTGGCCACGCCGCTTTTCGCGGTTCCGATGGGCGATGACGGGCTGCACAAGCCCGCCTGGCTGCACGACACGTTCAAGGACATGTCCGACGATCTTGCCGAGGCCAACGCCCAGGGCAAGCGCCTGTTGATCATCTGGGAACAGCGCGGCTGCATCTATTGCAAGAAGATGCACGAGGAGGTGTTCCCCGACCCCGACATCACCAAGATGCTCAACGAGGATTTCTTCGTGGTGCAGATGAACCTGTTCGGCGATGTCGAGGTGACCGATTTCGACGGCACGGCGCTGCCCGAGAAGGCGATGGCGCGGCGTTGGGGAATCATGTTCACGCCGACGATGATGTTCATGCCCGAGGAGCAGCCGGAGTCGGGCACGGCCGCCCAGGCCGCGGTGGTCTCGATGCCCGGCGCCTTCAGCCGGGGCACGACGGACCACCTTTTGCACTGGGTGCTGGAGAAGGGCTATGAGGGCGACGAGCATTTCCAGAAATACCACGCCCGCAAGCTGGAAGAGGAGCGCGCGAAAAGCCAGTAGCGGATGCCGCCTTGCGCTCGCGGACATGTGACCGCTACGCTCCGGAGGCATGGTCCGAGTCGGTCGACGGTTGTGAAAGGCCGGGTTCGACAGGCGGAAAACCTGTTAGTATGCAAAAAACTAGATTTGTTGTTGCATGCCGACGCATACCTCCGCTAACCTTGGCAGAGGCAAAAGACACTGGGAGGAGTCTTTAATGAAAAGCGCAATCTTGAGCGCCGTAGTGCTGGCGGCAAGCAGCAGCCTTGCCCTCGCCGCCGACGTCGTGGCGCCCACAAACGTTAACTATGGCGAGTACGGCGCCATCGACAAGTCGCTGACCGGCGTTCCCGGTGATCCGGCGGCCGGCCGCAAGGTGATCGGCACCAAGAGTTTGGGCAACTGTGTTGCCTGTCACAAGATCAGTGAAATGTCGGACGTGCCGTTCCACGGCGAGATCGGGCCGTCGCTGGACGGGGCGGGCAGCCGCTGGGACGAGGCGCAGCTGCGCGGCATCGTGGCCGACGCCAAGCACACGTTCCCGGACACGATCATGCCATCCTTCTACAAGGTTTCCGGGTTTATCCGGCCGGGCGACGCCTTCACCGGCAAGGCGGCCGAGGAGCCGCTGCCGCCACTTCTCTCGGCGCAGCAGATCGAGGATGTCGTCGCGTATCTGATGACGCTCAAGGAGCAGTGATCCCACGCGGATCCCTCTTTTCAACAAGGAGAACGAAATGAAACTGACGAGACGTGAGGCGATTGTTCTCGGCGCCGGTGCCGCAGCGGTTATTTCGCTGCCGATCCGCGCCCTGGCCAGCGCCGATGACGCCATCGCCGAGTTTACCGGCGGCGCCGATGCGGGAACCGGCGGTCTGACCCTGACCACGCCGGAGATCGCCGAGAACGGCAACACCGTGCCGATCAGCGTCGATGCGCCCGGCGCTGTTGCGATCAGCGTGTTCGCCGCGGGCAACCCCACGCCCAACGTGGTCACCTTCAACTTCGGCCCGCTGGCCGGGTCGCAGAACGCATCCACCCGCATCCGCCTGGCCGGCACGCAGGACGTGATCGCCGTGGCCAAGATGGCAGACGGCAGCTTCGTGCGCGCCTCCAACACCGTGAAAGTCACCATCGGCGGCTGCGGCGGCTGATCAGAGGAGAATTGAGAGATGGAAGGTGTAAGACCTCGCGTCAAAGTCCCGAAGAAAGCTGCGGCGGGTGAAGTTGTCACCATCAAGACGCTGATCAGCCACCCGATGGAATCCGGCCAGCGCAAGGACAGCGACGGCAACAAGATTCCGCGGCAGATCATCAACCGCTTCACATGCGATTTCAACGGCGAGAACGTCCTGGACGTGACGCTGGAGCCGGCGATCTCGACCAACCCCTACTTCGAGTTCGAGGCAAAAGTGCCCGAGGCCGGGGAGTTCAAGTTCACCTGGTACGACGACGACGGCTCTGTCTACGAGGACAGCCAGTCGATCTCGATCGGTTGAGCTGAAAGGCACTAGGGAGGAAAAAATGAAAGCGAATGCGATCAAGGCGATCCTGACCTCGGCAGCGGCCACCGCGGTGTGCGCCGCGGCCTGGGCGGAAAGCCCGCCGCCGCCGGGCGACCTGGTGATAAACGGCCAGACCGAAATCGTGACCGAGGCAAATGCCCCGGCCTATATCGACGGTCTGGACAAGATCTATGACGGCTGGCGCTTTCGTGCCGACGAAACGCGGGCCGTGGAAACGGACGATTTCGACAACCCCGGCATGATCTTCGTCGACAAGGCGCGGGATGTCTGGAACGCGGTCGACGGAAGCGAAGGCAAGTCCTGTGCCTCGTGCCACAACACGCCGGAAGAGAGCATGAAAGGCGTGCGCGCGACCTATCCCAAGTGGGACGAGTCGATGGGCAAGGTGGCGACGATCGAGAACGAGGTCAACAACTGCCGGACCAACCGAATGGGCGCCGAGGCTTGGGGCTATACCAGCGACACGATGACCGCGATGAACGCGCTGATCACGCTTCAGTCGCGCGGGATGCCGGTCAACGTCGCGGTGGATGGCAAGGCCAAGGACACCTGGGAG
>JBAVQZ010000349.1:0-2279 GCA_049694515.1 Paracoccaceae bacterium
GGCTCGCCAAAACCCTACGATCCGTGCAATCCAGATCGGAGAATGATCGAACTGCGGAGGAAACGCGCATGTCCGAAACCGGAGGTTATCTGACGACACATGTTCTCGATACCGCGCGGGGCCGTCCGGCCGCCGGGCTGGCGATAGACCTGTACCGGATCGAGGGCGAGGCGCGGGTACATCTGCGCCGGGCGGCGACCAATGACGACGGTCGAACCGACGGGCCTGTCCTTCCGGCGGACGAGTTCGTGACCGGCAGCTATGAGCTGGTCTTTCATGCCGGAGCCTATCTGGACGCCATCGGCACCCCGCCCGAGACGCCGCGCTTTCTGGACGTGATCCCGATCCGCTTCGGTATCAGCGACGCGGGGGCGCATTACCATGTGCCGCTGCTGCTGTCGCCGTATGGCTATTCCACCTATCGCGGCAGCTGAGGCGTGCCGTTCCTCCGCCTTTTCCGGCGTCCTCGCGCGAAGAGGCCGGCCAGGGCCGATCAGCGTCAGCCGAGGCTCGCCATGCGCGTGGCCAGTTCCTCCTTGCAGCGGGCGATCATGTAATCGACGAAAAGACGAACCTTCGCCTCCTTGAACCGGCGGGAGGGATAGAGACAGGCCAGTTGGATCGGCGTGGGCGGGGTCTCCTCGGCCACCGGCACCAAAGCGCCAGAGGCGAGATGCCCGGCCACCTCGAACAGCGGTTTCAGGATGATTCCGCGCCCGGCCAATGCCCATTGTGTCAGCACGTCGCCGTCGTCCGATTCCAGCGGCCCGGTTACCTCGAACCGCTGCGGTCCCTCGGGGGTGACAAGCGGCCAGCGGAATTCCTTGGCGCCGGGAAAACGCAGGGTCAGGCAATCATGCCCTTCGGCCACCAGCGCCGCCCCGGTTTTCGGATGGCCCCTTCGGGCGATGTATTCCGGCGCGGCGCACAGCACGCGCGGGCATTCGGCTATGGCGCGGACCTTCAGGTCGCTGTCCTCCAGCGTGCCGAGGTGGAACGCGACGTCCAGCCCCTCACCCGTTACGTCGATGCCACGGTCGGACATGCGAAGGCGGACGTCGATCTGGGGGTACTGGTCCTTGAAGGCGGGCACATGCGGCGCGATGAAGCGTCGCCCGACGCCCAGCGGCGCGGCGACGAAGACGGTGCCGCGCGGGGTGTCGGTGGCCTCGATCACCTTCGCCTCGGCCTCTTCAATGGTCTCGAGGATCCGCCGCGCACCGTCATAGAACAACCGACCGTTCCCCGTGGGTTTCAAAGCCCTGGTGGTGCGATTGAACAGCCGCACGCCCAGATGTTTTTCCAGTTCCGCAATGCGCGAGGATGCCACTGCGGGCGAGGTCCGCTGATCGCGCGCGGCGGCGCTCATGCTGCCCAGTTCATAGACACGCACGAACATTCTGACGTTGTTCACATAGGCCATCGGATTATACGGCTTCTTTTGAAACTGCTGCTGCATTTCAAGAATTAACAAAAAGGCGGGCCGGGGTATAGCGTGACCGCATCCAACAGGAGAGAGGCGATGCTGGAACTGGTCTTGGTCGAGGAATGGGCGCAATTCGCTGTGCGCTGGCTGCACGTGATCACGGCGATCGCCTGGATCGGCTCGTCCTTCTATTTCATCGCGCTGGACCTGGGGTTGCGGAAAGTGCCGAACCTGCCCGAAGGGGCGCATGGCGAGGAATGGCAGGTGCATGGCGGCGGGTTCTATCACATCCAGAAATACCTGGTCGCGCCGGATCACCTGCCCGAACATCTGACCTGGTTCAAATGGGAAAGCTACGCCACCTGGCTGTCGGGCTTCGCCCTGCTGGTGCTGGTCTATTACCTGGGCGGCAGCCTTTTCCTGGTCGACCCGGCGGTGCTGGATATTCCCGTCTGGGGTGCGGTCCTGATCTCACTGGGCTCACTGGCTTTCGGCTGGCTGGCCTATGACCTGATCTGCAAATCGAAATTCGGCGAGGACAACACGCGGCTGATGCTGCTGCTCTATGTTCTCTTGGTGATCATGGCCTGGGGCTATACGCAGGTGTTCTCGGGCCGGGCGGCGCTTCTGCATCTGGGGGCGTTCACGGCCACTATCATGTCGGCGAACGTCTTCATGATCATCATCCCCAACCAGAAGATCGTGGTGGCAGACCTGAAAGCCGGACGCACGCCCGATGCGAAATACGGGAAGATCGCCAAGCAGCGCTCGACCCATAACAACTATCTGACGTTGCCGGTGCTGTTCCTGATGCTCAGCAACCACTACCCGCTGGCTTTCGCCACGCAATACA
>JBAVQZ010000350.1:0-2583 GCA_049694515.1 Paracoccaceae bacterium
CCAGCCTGCTGTCGCCTCGCGGCGAGTTGCTGATCGCGGGCGAGGCGGAGCTTGACACGCTCGAGGCCTATTCCGCCGGGTCCACCGGGCTTGAACGGCTGACCGGGGCCGAGGCCGCGGAACTTGCACCGATCCTGCGGCCCGACGCCATCGCCGCCGCCATCCTTGAACGCGCGGCGCAGGATATCGACGTGGACCGCATGTTGCAGGGCTACGCGCGGATGCTGCGCCATTCCGGCGGGCAGATCGTGACCGGCGCGCCGGTGCGCTCGCTCACCCGGCAGGACGGGCAGTGGCAGGCCGAGACACCCAGAGGTGACTTCAGCGCCCCCGTCATCATCAATGCCGCAGGCGCATGGGCCGACCACATCGCCCGGCTGGCCGGCATCGCGCCCATGGGGCTGACGCCGATGCGACGCTCGGCCGCGCTACTGCCCGCGCCGGAAGGCCACGACATCCGCCACTGGCCGCTTTTCGGCAGCGTGTCCGAGGCCTGGTATGCCAAACCCGATGCCGGCAAGCTTATGGTCTCCCCGGCGGACGAGGACCCGGTCGAGGCGCACGACGCCTGGCCCGAGGACATGGTGCTGGCCGAGGGGCTGCACCGGTTCGAGCAGGCCGTAACAATGCCCGTTACTCGGGTCGAACGCTCCTGGGCAGGGCTGCGCACTTTCGCGCCGGACCGCACGCCGGTCGCCGGTTTCGCGTCGGATCCCGAGGGCATGTTCTGGCTCGCGGGTCAGGGCGGCTATGGTGTTCAGACCGCACCTGCGCTGGCCGCGCTGACTGCCGCGTTGTGCCTGGGGCGAACGCCCGCGCTGCCCGCGGATATCGTCGCCGCGCTTTCGCCCGACCGTTTTTCCACCTGACCGAAAGGGATTTCTCGAATGACCGACATCACCCGCATCGATTGTGGCAAACGCATGAGCCAAGCCGTGGTTCACCACGGCACCGTCTATCTGGCGGGACAAGTGGGCAAGCCCGACGAGTCCGTCGCTGACCAGACGCGCACCTGCCTGAAGAATGTCGAGGCTCTGCTCGCCAGAGCGGGATCTGACAAGACACGCATCCTGCAAGCCACCATCTGGCTGGCCGACATGGCCGATTTCGCCGAGATGAATGCGGTCTGGGACGACTGGGTGCCCGAAGGCGATGCCCCCACCCGCGCCTGCGGCGAGTCGAAGCTCGCAACGCCGGATTACAAGGTCGAGATCATCGTGGTGGCCGCCACGGACTGACGCATCTCAGCCTGTCGCCATCAGCCGTCCGCAGCCCTGCGGGACCGCGCCGATGCCCGCAATACGTGCCATGTGCCAGGCCAGCGCCTGGTTGGAGCTGATTACGGGCTTGCCGAGCGCCGCCTCGAGATCGTCGATAATGTCGAGCGTCTGCAGATTGGTGCAGGACAGGAAGACCGCGTCGGCCTCCGGGCCTTGACCGATCCGCATCGCCGCATCGCGGATCGAGGCGGGGGCGATCCGTGCCACCCGGGCCTCCACCTGCTCCTCGAACGAGGCGAAGGTGACCGTCTCGACGCCGTGCCGGGCAAGCACCGCGCGCATCGAGTCCGACACCTCGGCCACATAGGGCGAGACCAGCGCGATGCGCCGCGCTCCAACGTGGCTCAGCGCCGCCATCGTCGCGGTCAGCGGGTCGGTCACGGCCCGCACCTTCGCCGCCCCGAGGATCAGGGCGGCCACCCGGTCGGTGCCGATCACCGTGGCGCCCGAGGTGCAGGCATAGGCGATGGCGTCGAATTCCAGCATGCTGGGAAACAGCCCGGCCGCCCGCGGCAGCGCCGCCTCCATCGCCGACAATGTCTCGGGCGTCAGGTCGGCACCGCTGGGAATGCGGCTGGCATAGACAGCGATATCGCCCGCCGGGAAGAAGCGGCGGAAATCCTGCTCTATCGTCTCGTCCTCCTGAAGCACGATCAAGCCCAGCGTGCCGCGCGCACCGATCGGCCCGGTCAGGGTATAGGGAACGCGGGTCACGAGAGCACCGGCAACTCGGGCGCCGCGCGGTCGGACAGAAGCTCCGCCCCGTCGCTGCGCAGCACGATGTCTTCCTCATGCACCATGATATGGCCCGGCGCGACCTCGGTTCCCGGCTCCAGCGTCAGAACCATCCCCTCGCGCAGCAAGGTCGCGTCCTGCGGGATGAAAGAGGGCCACTCGGTCAGCTGGATCCCCAGCCCGTGGCCAAGGCGGCCTGCGCCGTCCTCTTTCAGCACATCGTTCATGGCGTGGTAGAGGTCCGCCGCCGTCGCGCCCGGCCTTGCCGCGGCCAGCCCCGCCTCGGTCGCCGCGAACAGCCTGTCATGCGCCCGCCGCGCCACATCGCTGGCCCGGCCGATCGCGAAGTTCCGGTCGAAATCGCAGAAATACCCATCCCGCACCGCGCCGGTATCCAGCATCAGGATATCGCCGTTCTGCAGGGGCCTGTCCGAGGCGGGGGAGATCACGTCGGCATAACCGTCCGGCCCGGCCCCGCCGGCCAGATAGGGCACCCAATCGGCCCCTTCCTGAAGGCAGGCGACCTGAAACGCGCGGAACACCTGGTCGAGCGGTGCGCCCGGCCGGG
>JBAVQZ010000351.1:0-2867 GCA_049694515.1 Paracoccaceae bacterium
GGGCTGTGGTCGGGGCGCTGGGGGTGACCGGCGACACCTCGGACAACGACGCCGCCGCCGGGATGGCGGGGGTGGCCGCCGCCGGTCTGGATGGCGAGGCATAAGCCGCGGACACCGCGCGAAAAGCGTGCAACTGGCCGCCGCACATACGTTGTGCGGCGCCTCCTCTCTTCACCCGGCGCGAGAATACCTATATCTTCATCCGAAAATGGGGAAGAGGATGGACATGGCGCGCCCGATCGTCGGCATCATCGGCAATCAACACCTGATCAACGACTCCTACGAAGTGCATGCCGGCGGAGCGATGAATTCCGAGGCGGTGGCCGAGGTCGCAGAGGCGCTGCCGCTGCTGATACCCGCCGATCCGCGCTATGTTTCGGTGGCCGAACTGATGGAGGCCTGTGACGGCTTTCTGTTCACCGGCGGCCGTCCCAACGTCCACCCCGAGGAATACGGCGAGGACCCGACCGAGGCGCATGGCGCCTTTGACCGGGCGCGGGATTCGATCGCCCTGCCGCTGATCCGCGCGCTGGTCGAGCGTGGCCAGCCCTTCCTGGGCATCTGCCGCGGTTTCCAGGAGGTGAACGTGGCGATGGGCGGTACGCTCTACCCTGAGATCCGCGATCTGCCGGGGCGGATGAACCACCGGATGCCGCCCGAGGGTACGCTGGAAGAGAAATTCGCCCTGCGGCACAAGGTGACCTTCGCGCCCGACGGCCCCTTCGCGCGGCTGTTCGGCGCGACCGAGGTGATGACCAACACGCTGCACGGGCAGGGGATCAAGACCGCCGGCAGCCGCATCGTGATCGACGGATATGCCCCAGACGGCACGCCCGAGGCGCTTTACGTGCGCGACGCGCCGGGCTTCACGCTCTCGGTGCAGTGGCATCCCGAATACAATGCCGCCTGCGATCCGGTCTCGCGCCCGCTTTTCCAGGCTTTCGGCGAGGCGGTGCGCGCCTGGACCGCAGGACAAAGGACGCCCGTTTTGAAGACGGCGTGAGGCGGTCGCATTATCTCGATACGCCGACGGTTCAATTTCCCCCCGTGTCCCGGTCCGCTTGCGGACCGGGCAGCGCCCGCCCCGCCCCCAAGGGCGGGCGCTTCACGCCCTCCCTCGGGCCGGGCGCTGCCCTCCGGATCGAACAGGCCCCGCAAGGCTTGGCAGTCATCGAACGGTCTCCTTTGACCCAGCGCAATGCGTGCGCCCCGGAATGGTGACATCGTCGCGATGTATCCCGACCGACCGGAGGCCGCCCCCCATGAAAATCCTGATCCTCTATGCCACCACCGAAGGACAGACCCGCAAGATCGTGCAGTTCGCCGCCGATCACTTGGCCGATGCCGGCCATGCGGTCGAACTGTTGCCGGCAGGCGAGGCGGCGGAACTGGACATCTCCCGCTTTGGCGCCGCGATCCTCGCCGGGTCGGTCCATGTCGGGCGCTACCAGCCCGAACTGGTCGAGGCCGCACGCGTCCACGCCGCCGCGTTTTCCGGGATGAAGACGCTGTTCCTGTCGGTCTCGCTGGCCGCGGCGGGCGACGATCCCGGGGACTTAAAGGGGCTGAAGGAGTGCGTCGCGCGCTTCGCCGAGAAAACCGGCTGGACGCCCGAAAGGGTCGAACATGTCGCCGGGGCCTTCCGGTTCACCCAGTATGACTTCTTCCGGTCCTGGGCGATGCGCTGGATCGCGGCCCAGAAGGGCGAGTCGGTGGACCCTCATGCCGACAAGGAATATACCGACTGGCAGAAGCTTGCGGCCGTTCTGGACGACTGGATCGCGGGCTGACATCCGGACAAGGAAGGGCAGGTGCCATGAAACGCTCCCGCATCAACCAGATCATGGCCTCGGCGGACGAGTTCATCCGCTCTTTCGGGATCACCCTGCCGCCCTTCGCCTATCTTCCGCCCGACGAGATGCGCGCGCGCAAGGGGGAATTGCAGGGCATAATCGACGGGCGCCTGGGATGGGACATCACCGATTTCGGACGGGGCGATTTCGATACCATGGGGCTGTTCCTGTTCACCCTGCGCAACGGGCGGCTGGCCGATCTGCGGCAGGGCGGCGGCATGTGCTATGCCGAGAAACTGCTGATCTCGCGGCGCGACCAGCTCAGCCCGATGCACCGGCATGTCATCAAGGCCGAGGACATCATCAACCGCGGCGGCGCGACCCTTGCGGTGCAGCTTCATGGATCGGACGCGGAGGGCAATTTCGACCCGGACGCGGGCGGCACGGTGTTGTGCGACGGCGTGGAGCGAACCTTCGGCCCCGGCGAGGTACTGCTGCTGGGGCCCGGCGAAAGCGTCACCCTGATGCCCGGCGACTGGCACGCCTTCTGGGGCGAAGGGGGCGACGTGCTGATCGGCGAGGTCTCCACCGTCAATGACGATCTGAGCGACAACATCTTCCGCGACTCACTGGGTCGCTTCGCCGAGATCGAGGAGGATGTCGCCCCCCTTCAGCTTCTGGTGTCGGATTACGACCGGCTGCTTTAGGCCGCCGCAAGAAGCCTTGCCTCGTGCTTCTTGAGGCACAGCCGCGCGGTCGGACCATAGGCGGCCATGTCGGCGCGCAGCTCGGGGAAGATGCGGAACAGCTCTTCCCGCGCGGGGGCGAGGATACCATCGACTCCGACATGACCGGGATGAAAGCTCTCGCTCGCCGCGCCCTCGGCGAAGATCACCTCGTGCCGGTCGAACAGCAGGTGGACATAGGTCACCGTGCCGCCGGCCTGCCGCGTCGCGTCGGGCGTGCCAAGCAGATGCAGGGCGGGCACCAGCACCTCGCTTTCGCTGAACAGAAGCTGCGCCCGCGCGCCCCGGCACAGCATCCGGTGCTGCGGCGACACCAGCAGGTCGCGCC
>JBAVQZ010000352.1:0-6424 GCA_049694515.1 Paracoccaceae bacterium
GTGCTGGTCGAGGCGGCGGCGCGGCGATTGGATCAGCCCGCCGCCGCGTTGCGGACCGAAGGCGGCGCGGTGATCGCCCCTGACGGAACCCGGCTGCCCTATACAGGGCTGGCCGTCGAGGCGGCGCTGATCGCCCCGCCCTCCGATCTGGCCCTGAAACCGCAGAAGGAGTGGCGGCTTCTGGGCAGATCCATGCCGCGGCTGGATATGGTGGCGAAGTTGACCGGACGGGCCGAGTTCGGCATCGATACGCGGATGGAGGGGATGCTGCACGCGGCTGTGCGGATGAACCCCGGGCTGGGCGCGACCATGTCCGGCTTCGACTCGGACGCGGCGCTGAAGATGCGCGGCGTTGTTCGTGTGGTCGACCTGGGCACCGGCGTGGCCGTAGTGGCCGACAACAGCTGGCGCGCGTTCCGGGCGCTGGACGCGATCGAGGTGGACTGGGACGCGGCGCCCTATCCGGCGGATACTGAGGCGATCTTTGACGAGATCGCGCAGGCATTCGAGGGCGGGCCGAACTCGACCCTGCGGGACGACGGCGATGTCGGTGCGGCGCTGACCGGCGACGGCGTGATCGAGGCGGAGTACCGGCTGCCCTATCTGGCGCATGCGACGATGGAGCCGATGAACGCCCTGGCCCTGTTCAGGGGCGGCACGCTTACCATCCGCACGGGCAACCAGGCGCCGACGGTCATCCGCGACGCGGTCGCCGCCGAGACCGGCGTCAAGCCCGCCTTCGTTTCGGTCGAGACGCCTTTCATGGGCGGTGGCTTCGGCCGGCGTGCGGAGACGGATGCGGCCGTTCTGGCAGCGCGCCTGGCGATGGAGGTCCCGGGCCGTCCGGTCAACCTGACCTATTCGCGCGAAGAGGACATGCGCCACGATTTCTACCGTCCCGGCATCATCGCCCGGATGCGCGGGATGCCCGGCGATGACGGCCCCGTCGCGTTGTCGGCCGATATTGCCGGGGCGTCGGTTTACAGGACGCAGGCGCGTCGCGTCGCCGGGTTCGCGCCGCCGGGGCCGGACAAGATATTGGTCGAGGGCGCCTTTGATCAGCCCTATGGCGTGGCGAACTATCGCGTGCGCGGGTTCATTTCCGACGTGGCGGTGCCGGTCGGATCGTGGCGCTCGGTCGGGCACTCGCACAACTGTTTCGTCACGGAATGCTTTCTTGACGAGCTGGCCGCCGCGCGCGGGCTGGACCCGGTGGAGATGCGCCTGCGCCTTATGCGGGGGCAGAGCGACCGGGCGGAGCGGGTGCTGGAGGCCGTGGCGGAAATGGCGGGCTGGGGCGATGCGACGCCCGCCGGCAAGGGGCGCGGCGTGGCGTTCTCGTGGTCGTTCGGCTCCCCGACCGCGCAGATTGTCGAGATCGGCGAAAGCGGCGCTGGCATCCGCATCGAGCGCGTCTGGTGCGCGCAGGATGTGGGCCTGGCGCTGGATCCGCGCAGCATCGAGGCGCAGATCGTCTCGGGGATCGTCTATGGCCTGTCGGCAGCGATGACCGGCCAGATCACCTTCGAGGGCGGCGCGGTGGTCGAGGGGAATTTCGACAGCTACCCGGTGATGCGTATGGATCAGATGCCCCAGGTCAAAACGCGCATCCTGGAGACAGAGGGCGCCTTGGGCGGCGTTGGCGAGCCGGGCACCCCGCCCGCCGCGCCTGCGCTGGCCAACGCGATCTTCGATCTGACCGGAAAACGTATCCGCAGCTTGCCGCTGCGGGGCGCGGTGCGATTCGCGTAAGCGTCGTGCCGGCGGTCGGCTTTCAGCCCGACTTCAACTGGGTCACGTTGGAGCCTTGCGCGACCTCCGACGGGTTGGCGTCGATGAAGTTCAGCACCAGCGGGCGGATGTTGTCGCGCCAGCTGCGACCGGCGAAGATGCCGTAATGCCCGGCGCCCTCTTCCAGGTGGCTGGCCTTCTTGCTGTCGGGCAGTCCGGTCAGCAGGTCGAGAGCCGCGATGCACTGGCCGGGCGCCGAGATGTCGTCATTGGTCCCCTCGACGGTCTTGACCGCGACGCGCGTGATCTTGCCGATATCGACGCGCTTGCCGTTCACCATGAAACGGTTCCGAGCGATCTCAAGCCCCTTGAAGATACGCTCGACGGTGGAGAGGTAGAACTCTGCCGTCATGTCCATCACCGAGAGATATTCGTCGTAGAAGCGGTTGTGCTTGTCATGCTCGCCCGCCGCGCCCTTCGAGATTTTCAGGATCTGGTCGTGGAAGGCCTGGGCGTGGCGGTCGGCATTCATCGACACGAAAGAGGCAAGCTGCAACAGCCCCGGATAGACCAGCCGCCCGACGCCGGCGTATTTGAAGCCGACGCTCTGAATGGCAAGCTGTTCCAGCTGGCCCATGGTGACGCGGCGGCCGAAATCGGTCACGTCCGTGGCCGCGGCGTCGGGGTCGATCGGGCCGCCGATCAGTGTCAGGGTGCGGGGCTGCGCGTCCGGCTCTTCCTCGGCCAGGTAGGCCGTGGCGGCCAGCGCCAGCGGCGCGGGTTGGCAGACCGCGATGACGTTGATGTCGGGGCCCAGGTGTTTCATGAAATCGACAAGGTAAAGGGTGTAATCCTCGATATCGAACTTGCCTTCCGACACGGGAACGTCGCGCGCATTATGCCAATCGGTGATATAGACTTCGCAATCCGGCAGCAGGCTGGCGACGGTGGAGCGCAGCAGGGTCGCGTAGTGGCCCGACATCGGCGCCACCAGAAGGACCTTGCGCGGCTTGACGGGGCGGTCGTGCACATAGAAGTGAATCAGGTTGCCGAACGGGCGGGTCACGCAGGTTTCGGTCGTGACCACATGATCGCGCTCATCGGCGCCGACCACGGTTGTGATGTTCCAGTCCGGCTTGGCGACCATTCTGGCGAAGCTGCGCTCGGTCACTTCGCCCCAGGCGGCCATGAGTTGAAAAAACGGATTTGGTATCATGCCCATGATCGGGTATGACGCAAGGGCAAGGGCCGACGCGCCGAGCCACTGGTTGGTGTTCCGGGCGCTTTCCATCAGGTCGTAGGTGGCCATGTTTTTCATTTGGCTCTCCGTTGTTATGATACTGCCCGGCCGTGTCGTACCTGAGCGCTGCGTGCATGACGCTATGCTGCAGGTGCGAAAGATAGGGGGAATGCGCGCAAATGACAACTGAGGAAGCGAACCAAGTCGAAAATCTTGATAGGCTTAACGAAAATCTGGCCAAGATCGAGAAACTTTCGGAGCGCCTTGTCGCCGCCCTGTCGAACAAGCGTCAGGTCGATCACGCCCTGCACGGGCCGGGGCACGACCTGTTCATGAAGGCGACCGCGGCGTACATGGCCGAGGCGATGCAACACCCCTCCAAGCTGTTCGAGCGGCAGGTCGCCTATTGGGGCAAGACGCTGAAACATTACATCGAGGCGCAGGAGGCGCTGGCCGAGGGGAAATTGTCGCCGCCTGAGGACCGCACGCCGGACGATCCGCGTTTCTCGGGCGAGCTTTGGCAGACGCACCCCTATTTCAACTACATCAAGCAGCAATACCTGATGTCCTCCGAGGCTATCCACAACGCCGTGAAGGAAATCGACGGGCTGGACGACAAGGACCGCAAGCGGATCGAGTATTTCTCGAACCAGATTATCGACATGATGTCGCCGGCCAATTTCCTTGGCACCAACCCCGAGGCGCTGGCACGCGCGGTGGAAACCGAGGGCGAAAGCCTGGTCAAGGGGCTCGAGAATCTGGTGCGCGACATCGAGGCGAACGACGGCGAACTGCTGGTCACGCTGGCCGACAAGGACGCCTTCAGCGTCGGCGACAACCTGGCGACCACGCCAGGCGAGGTCGTGTACCGCAACCGCATGTTCGAGCTGATCCAGTACGCGCCGACGACCGAGACCGTGCACGAGACGCCGTTGCTGATCTTTCCGCCCTGGATCAACAAGTTCTACATCATGGACCTCAAGCCCAAGAATTCACTGATCAAGTGGATCGTCGATCAGGGCTACACGCTGTTCGTGGTCAGCTGGGTGAATCCCGATGCCAGCTATGCCGATGTCGGCATGGACGAGTATGTCGACGAGGGCTATCTGACCGCGATGCGCGAGGTGAAGAGTATCACCGGCCAGGACAAGATCAACGTGGTGGGCTATTGCATCGCCGGAACGACGCTGGCGCTGACGCTGGGGCTGCTGCAAAAACGCGGCGACAACCCGGTCAAGTCGGCCACCTTCCTGACCACGCTCACCGATTTCTCGGACCAGGGCGAGGTGGGCGTGTTCCTCGACGACGATTTCGTCAACGGCATCGAACGCCAGGTGAAGGAAAAGGGGATTCTCGACTCCTTCTTCATGTCGCGCACGTTTTCCTTCCTGCGCTCCAACGACCTGATCTATCGCCCGGCGATTCGCAGCTACATGATGGGAGAGACGCCGCCGGCCTTCGATCTGCTCTACTGGAACGGCGACGGCGCCAACCTGCCCGCGAAGATGGTGATGCAGTATCTGCGCGGCCTGTGCCAGGGAGACCGCCTTGCCCAAGGCACCTTCGAGATCTGCGGCGAGACCCCGTCGCTCAAGGACATCAAGGTTCCACTTTTCGCGGTCGCCTGCGAAACCGACCACATCGCCGCCTGGAAATCCAGTTACCAAGGGGTTCGGCAGATGGGCAGCCGGAGCAAGACCTTCGTGCTGTCGCAGAGCGGGCATATCGCGGGCATCATCAACCCGCCCAGCAAGATGAAATACGGCCACTACACCAATGACGGCCCGATGGGCGCCCCCGAGGAGTGGCGCGAGGGTGCGGAATTTCACGAAGGCTCCTGGTGGCCGCGCTGGGGCGATTGGCTGAAGAAGCGTTCGGGAAAGCAGGTTCCGGCCCGCGCGCCGGGCGATTCTGACCATCCCTCGCTGGGATCGGCGCCGGGAACTTATGTCGTCCCAAAGCCAAGTGGATGAAATCACTGTAAAATAAAAATTGCTGCGATGCAGCAATTCCTCTTGAAATGCTGCGGTGCGGCATGTATATCTTGTGAAGATACAGCAAAGGGGATCCCCCTCCCCAGAAGGAGAATTCGAAATGGCTACCGCACAAGACTTCAACAAGATGATGCAAGACATGATGTCCTCGTTCCCCGTCGACACGAGCGCGTTCCAGGGCGCCTTCAAATCGCAGGCCGCGCTGGGCGAGAAGATGTCGAAAGTGGCTCTCGAAGCCGCCGAGAAATCGAACGAGATTTCCTCGAAATGGGCCAAGGACACCATCTCCAAGATGGGCACCGTCGCGACCGTCAAGTCCGAGCCCACCGACTACACCAAAGCGATGACCGACTTCGCTTCCTCTTCCGCCGAAATGGCTGCCGAAAACATGGCTGCCTTCGCCGAAGTGGCCAAGAAGGTGCAGATGGAAACGGTCGAGCTGATGCTGGCCGCCGGCAAGGACATGTCGGAAGACGCGACGTCCGCGATGAAGAAAGCCACGACCGACGCCACCAACGCCGCCAAGAAGGCGACCGCCGCGTCGAAGTGAAAAGACCCCTCGCATCGACTTCCTCCCGGTTGATGTGATCGTGTGGGCGGGCCGTTCGTGCCCGCCCTTTCTTTTTGTTGCGACTGCGCCTAAGCTTCTCTGCACTGCAACAAATACCTTGGAGTCAGGGGGGATGCCGGTGACCGACGACGCGAAACCGCTTCTGATTAAGCGCTATGCCAGCCGGAGGCTCTACAACACCGAAACCAGCGACTACGTCACGCTGGAGGATATCGCCCGGTTCATCCGTGACGGGCGCGAGGTGCAGATCATCGACCTGAAAAGCGGCGACGACCTGACCCGCCAGTATCTGCTTCAAATCATTGCCGAACACGAAAGCCGGGGCGAGAATGTCCTGCCGATAAACGTGCTGACCGATCTGGTCCGAAGCTACACCACGCAGGCCCAGAGCGTGGTGCCGCAGTTCCTGGCGATGAGCTTCGACATGCTGCGCGACGGGCAGTCCAAGATGATGGAGAATCTGGGCACAATTCCCAACCCGATGGCCGGCATGCCGGGTTTCGACGCGATGCAGAAACAGCAGCAGGCCTTTCTCAAGGCGATCGCGGGCGGCTGGCCGACCGCCTCGGGAACGCAGGAAGAGGGAGGCGAAGCGCCGGGGGCGGATGATGATCTCGACGAGATCCGCAGACAGCTGGCCGAGCTTCAGGCAAAACTCTCGAAAATGAACAAGTGACGGACGCGCGCCCCGGGGCGGCGCCGTCCTGACGCGAGGCGTCCACGATGGTTCATTCTTCCGGCCGCATCACCCTTCTCGGGATCGAGGCTTTCGCCGCCACGGCGGAGGAGGGCTCGGTTTCCGCAGCGGCGCGGCGACTGGGGGCCAGCCCCTCGGCGATCAGTCAGCAGATCACCGGCCTGGAGCAGGCGCTGGGCACCGCGCTGATG
>JBAVQZ010000353.1:0-3058 GCA_049694515.1 Paracoccaceae bacterium
GACTGGTTTCGGGTCGCGCGAACGCTAGCGCGCCGGGGGGCCGCGCGCAATCGCGCAGGGGCTGCGGTTCAGACGCGCAGCGCAACTCGCGCGGCCAGCCAGCTGACGCCCAGCATCGCAAGATCGACCAGGAAGAGCGGCTGCAGCATCGGCGAGTCGGCGCCGAACGGATAGGTATAGAGCGCCAGCCCTGAAACCGGGCCGGGAAGCGACACGATCAGGATCGCGGCGGCGTTGTTGACGAAATGCAGCCCGACTGCAGCGCCGAGGTTCCCGGTGCGCGCCGTCAGGTCCGCCGCCGCCATCGAGAACAGCCCCGCCCAGAGCGCCGCATAGGGCGCGTTGATCCCGGCCTCATCGGTGCTGAAATGCCCCCAGGCGAAGATCAGCGCGGGCAGGCCCATCCAGACCAGCGGCGACCGGAAGCGGGCGGCGATCTGCTGTTGCAGGTAGCCGCGGAACAGGATCTCCTCGGCCCCGGTCTGGATCAGCAGCGCGGCCAGCGACAGCGGCAGCAGCAGCAGCCAGCGGTCGACGGGCAGGTTGCGCGCAAGTTCGGCATCGTCGGGCAGGGCGACCCATAGAACCAGGTAGAGCAGCACGAGCGCCCGGACCGTGACCATGAAATTCCGGGTCGCCGGGCCGGGCGGCCCGACAAGGCTGAGGGCGGGGCGCTTGTGCAGCTGCGTCGTCACCACCGCCGCGCCGAGGATCAGGAACCCGTAGGAGGACAGCATCAGCAGCGTGTCGCGCGACGTCACGGTGTTGAGAAAGATGTCGCGGAACGCCGAATAGGCCGCCGTCTCGCCCACCGTCAGGGCGGCCAGCGCGAAGATCGCGTAGATCAGCCCGATCTGCATGCCGCTGGCCAGGAAATAGCCGACGACCACGCGCCAGGGTTCGGACCGCGCGCGGGCCGGGGCAACGAAGCTGTCATGCGGGCGGTAGCGCATCGGGCCGGTCATCCTTTGCACCGGACCCTAGACCGCGCCGCATGCCGCATCAATCGCGCTTGTGCCGGGCTTGCGTGGCGTTTATCCCAAGACCAAGCCAGAGACCCCGAGGAGGACCGAATGCTCAAGCGCCGTTTTGACAAGACCAAGCTGCCCAGCCGCCACGTCACCGAAGGCCCGGCCCGTGCCCCGCACCGGTCCTATTACTATGCGATGGGGTTGAGCGACGAGGAAATCCACCAGCCTTTCGTCGGCGTGGCGACCTGCTGGAACGAGGCCGCGCCGTGCAACATCGCCCTGAGCCGTCAGGCGCAAGCGGTCAAGTCGGGCGTAAAGTCCGAAGGCGGCACCCCGCGCGAGTTCACCACCATAACCGTGACCGACGGCATCGCCATGGGGCATGAGGGGATGCGCTCCTCGCTCGCCTCTCGCGAGGCCATCGCCGATACGGTCGAACTGACGATGCGCGGCCACGGCTATGACGCGCTGGTCGGGCTCGCGGGTTGCGACAAGTCGCTGCCGGGCATGATGATGGCGATGATCCGCCTGAACGTGCCCTCGGTCTTTATCTATGGCGGCTCAATCCTGCCGGGGCGTCTGAACGGCAAGGACGTCGTCGTGCAGGACGTGTTCGAGGCCGTTGGCCAGCACCAGGCCGGCAACATGACCGATGCCGAGCTGGAGATCCTGGAGCGCGTGGCCTGCCCCAGCGCGGGTGCCTGCGGCGGGCAGTACACCGCCAACACCATGGCCTGCGTGTCCGAGGCGATCGGGCTGGCGCTGATGAACTCTTCGGGCGCGCCGGCGCCATACGAATCCCGCGATTCCTATGGCGAGGCGTCGGGCGCCGCGGTGATGACCCTGATCGAGCGGAATATCCGCGCCCGCGACATCGTGACCCGGCAGAGCCTGGAGAACGCGGCGCGCGTTGTGGCCTGCACCGGCGGATCGACCAATGCGGGGCTGCACCTGCCCGCGATGGCGCATGAGGCCGGGATTGATTTCGACCTGTTCGACGTGACCGAAATCTTCCGCGACACGCCCTATTTCGTGAACCTCAAGCCCGGCGGCGAGTTCGTCGCCAAGGACCTTTACGAGGCCGGCGGCGTACCGGTGGTGTTGAAGGAGCTTCGCAAGGCCGGCCTGATCCACGAGGACTGCATGACCGCCTCTGGCCGCAGCATTGGCGAGGAGCTGGACATGATCACGCGCGAGGCCGACGGCCGCGTGATCCACCCGGTGGACAACCCGATCACGAAATCCGGGGGCGTCGTCGGGCTGAAGGGCAACCTCGCCCCCGAAGGCGCGATCGTGAAGGTCGCCGGGATGAGCGCCGAGGACCAGGTCTTCAGCGGCCCGGCCCGCGTCTTCGAATGCGAGGAGGACGCCTTCGAGGCCGTGCAGAACCGGGGTTACGAGGAGGGCGAGGTCATCGTCATCCGCAACGAGGGCCCTGCCGGCGGCCCGGGAATGCGGGAGATGCTGGCCACCACCGCGGCGCTGTCCGGCCAGGGCATGGGCAAGAAGGTGGCGCTGATCACCGATGGCCGCTTTTCGGGCGCGACGCGGGGCTTCTGCGTGGGCCATGTCGGCCCCGAGGCCGCGCATGGCGGTCCGATCGCCCTGATCGAGACCGGCGACATGATCACCATCAACGCCGTGACCGGCGAGCTTTCGGTCGACCTGTCGGACGAAGAGCTCGAGGCGCGCAAGGCCGACTGGAAAGGGCCGCGCCCGACGATCTATGCCACCGGGGCGCTTTGGAAATACGCGCAGCTTGTGGGCGACACCCGCCGCGGCGCCGTGACCCATCCCGGAGGCAGTGCCGAAAAGCATGTCTACATGGATATTTGATCGCCGCGCGGCGCTGGCCGGCCTTGCCGCGCTGGCGCTGCTCGGCGGCTGTCTGGCGACGGGTCCGTTCTCCTATTCCAGCCGGGTGCCCGAGAAGATCGCCGTGGCCGGCGGAGCCGTGGTCGTGGCCGGGCCGCCGGGTTATTGCGTCGACACCCGCGCGACCAGGGACCGGGGCGGCACGGCCTTCGCCCTTTTGGCCAGCTGCGCCGCGATCTCGCGCAACCCCAACGCGCCGCAACCCTATGCGC
>JBAVQZ010000354.1:0-2708 GCA_049694515.1 Paracoccaceae bacterium
AACCAGCATCCAGGCCGTAACGAAGATCGACCAAGCGAATAGCGGCACCTTGAAAAGCGACATGCGCGGCGCGCGCATGTTGAGGAATGTGGTGATCATGTTGATCGCGCCAAGTATCGAACTTGCGCCAGTGAGAACGGCGGTGCAAAATTAGGCCACGGTAGCGGCGGGATAGTCTCGCTGCGGGCGGAGTAAAATCCTGCCACTTTTCCCTTCTTGCGGCTGCAGGGAGGGTGGGGAGATCTATACCGTGGAACTTTACAAGAAGGTCCGTCTGGCGTGTGGCGAGGGCATGAGCGCGCGGGCGGCGGCGAAGCATTTCAACATTTCTCGCGGGACAGTTGAGAAGATGTTGGCCTTCGCGGTGCCGCCTGGCTATCGGCGGGAGGCGCCGATCAAGCGGCCGAAGCTGGACGGGTTCACCGAGATCATCGACGCTTGGCTTGAGGCCGACAAGGCCGTGCATCGCAAGCAGCGTCATACGGCCAAGCGGATATGGGAACGGCTTCGAGCCGAACATGGTTTCATCGGCGGCTATACGATCATCAAGGATTACGTGCGTGAGCGTGATCGGCGGAGCCGGGAGATGTTCGTGCCGCTGGCCCATCCGCCGGGACATGCGCAGGCGGATTTTGGGGAAGCCGTTGTGGTCATCGCCGGTGTTGAACAAAAAGCGCACTTCTTCGTCATGGACCTGCCGCATAGCGATGCCTATTTCGTGCGGGCCTATCCAGCGGCGACGGCGGAAGCCTGGATGGACGGGCATGTCCGCGCCTTCGCCTTCTTCGGTGGTGTGCCGCAGTCGGTGCTTTACGACAACGACCGTTGCCTGGTCTCGAAGATCCAGCCGGATGGCACGCGCATCCGCGCCGCGCTGTTCAGCGGCTTGCAGTCGCATTACCTGTTTCGGGATCGCTATGGTCGGCCTGGGAAGGGGAACGACAAGGGCAATGTCGAGGGGATGGTTGGCTACACGCGCCGCAACCACATGGTGCCGATCCCCCACTTTGTCAGTTGGGACGCCTTCAATGCCGACCTTGAAGCGCAGTGCCGCGCGCGCTGCACGCGCACCCTTCGTGGTCACAAGGAGACGATCGGGGAGAGGCTGCAGCGCGATCTGGCGGCGATGCGGCCGCTTCCTGCCGCCCCGTTTGAAGCCTGCGACCAGGCGGGCGGTCGGGTCAGCTCCCAGTCGCTTGTGCGGTATGACACCAACGATTACTCGGTCCCGGTCGCCTACGGCCATCAGGATGTCTGGGTTCGCGGCTACGTCGATCAGGTTGTGATTGGCTGTCGCGGGGAGGTGATCGCCCGACACCCGCGCTGCTATGACCGCGAGGACATGATCTTCGACCCGGTCCATTACCTTCCGCTGATCGAGCGCAAGATCAATGCGTTGGACCAAGCCGCACCCCTGGCGGAATGGGACTTGCCCGAAGAGTTCCATACCCTGCGCCGCCTGATGGAGGCGCGCATGCTCAAGATGGGGCGCCGCGAGTATGTGCAGGTGCTGCGCCTGCTCGAGACCTTCGGCATGGATGACCTGCATGCAGCCGTGAAGAAGGCCCTGAAGCTGGGCGCGGTCGGTTTCGACGCAGTCAAGCACCTTGTGCTCTGTCAGGTCGAGAAGCGCCCCCCGAGGCTTGATCTCGATGTCTATCCCTACCTGCCGCGGGCGAATGTCGAGACGACGCGTGCGGCCAGCTACATGGCCTTGATCTCGGAGCCGGTGGAATGACCGAGGCCCCGAAGATCCTGCTTGCCCACCATCTGAAGACGCTGAAGCTGCCCACGTTCCTGCGGGAATATGAGAAGGTTGCGCGCCAATGCGCCGCCGAAGGGCTGGACCATGTCCAATTCCTGACGCGCCTGGTCGAACTGGAACTGATCGACCGCGAGCGGCGCATGGTCGAGCGGCGCATCAAGGCCGCGAAGTTCCCGGCCGCAAAAAGCCTCGACAGCTTCGACTTCAAGGTAATCCCGAAGCTGAACAAGATGCAGGTGCTGGAACTGGCGCGCTGCGAATGGATCGAACGGCGCGAGAACGTGATCGCCCTCGGCCCCAGCGGAACCGGTAAAACCCATGTGGCCTTGGGCCTGGGGCTGGCGGCCTGCCAGAAGGGAATGTCCGTCAGCTTCACCACCGCCGCCGCGCTGGTCAACGAGTTGATGGAGGCGCGCGACGAACGTCGGCTCCTTCGCGTCCAGAAGCAGATGGCTGCCGTCAAGCTGCTGATCATCGACGAACTTGGCTTCGTACCCCTGTCCAAGACTGGCGCCGAGCTGCTCTTTGAGATGATCTCCCAGCGTTACGAGCGCGGGGCCACGCTGATCACCAGCAATCTACCCTTCGATGAATGGACCGAGACCTTCGGCACCGAGCGGTTGACCGGCGCGCTCCTCGACCGGCTGACCCACCACGTCAACATCCTTGAGATGAATGGCGAGAGTTATCGCCTCGCACATAGTCGCGCGCGCAAGCCTGGCGACAACAACTGATCCAAAGCAATCAGACTTGGACCTGACGGTCCAAGGCGGCCAGTCACCCGCCAGCTACATGGAGAGCGCGGCTGACTGGCCGCCGCCCACTATGCGCGTCCCGCAAAAGCCCAAAGTGGCCCAGTTTTGCGCCGCCCCGTGGCCCATTTTTACTCCGGCGTTGACAGCCATACCGAAGCAGCCAACCAAACCTGCTATACGGCCGCCGC
>JBAVQZ010000355.1:0-10861 GCA_049694515.1 Paracoccaceae bacterium
GCGTCGCGCCCGAATGGGCACGCTCTCGAAATCGCCGTGGGTCTAGCAGAGCGGATGCCCCCCCGCAACAGCCAAGAACACCAATATGTGAACGTTGCCCGCCGATCCGTGCGGCCCGGCATCCGGAGACCGTCCCATTTCGCGGATTCGGTCCGCGCGGAAGGGCCGGCTTCGCGCGTCACACCGGTTCCGCGCTTGGCTTCGGCAGCCCGTCGAGCACTTTCAGCGGGCGGCGCACGGCCTCGCCCACTCCGGGGCCGGCGGGGCGGTAGACACGCTTCGACGCCTCCACCATCAGCGCGCCGCCCGCATAATAGGCGCTGACCCGACGGCCCGCCTTTTCCAGCATGGCCGAGGTCTTGAGCCAGAATCGCTGGTTGCTGGGCGGAGCGTAAAGCGCGGCGCGGTGCGTTTCCGGCTGAAACCCCTGCGCATGCAGCAGCGCTTCCAGCTGGCCGAGGGAATAGGGCCGTCCGAATCCGAATGGCGTGCGGTCGCGCCGGGCCCACAAGCCCGACCGGTTCGGCACGATGAACAGAGCGCGCCCACCGGGGCCGAGAACACGCGCGGCCTCTTCAAGCAGCGCGGCGGGATGTTCGCTCATCTCCAGGCCGTGCATCATGACCAGCTTGTCGACGATTCCGTTGGGAAGCGGCCAGCGCGTCTCCTCCGACAGGACCGAGACGTTGTCCATCCCGGCCGGCCAGGGCATCACCCCCTGCTGTCCTGGCATGAGCGCGACAACGCGCCGGGCGTCGGCAAGGTAGGGACGCAGCAGCGGCACGGCAAAGCCGAATCCCGCCACGCTCTGCCCCTTTGCCTCGGGCCAGAACTCCCGCACCTGATCGCGGATCGCACGCTGCGCCACCCGCCCCAGATTGGTGCGGTAGTAGAAGGTTCTCAGATCAAGCACGTCCAGATGCATTGCAGCGCGCCCCGGGATCGACAACACTCGGCCCGAGCATATCCGAGCGGAGACAAAATACCATGCCTCTTGAAATCGTTACGATTCCCTGCCTCAAGGACAACTACACTTTCCTGCTGCACAACGCCGAAAGCGGCGAAACCGCGGTGGTTGACGTTCCCGAGGCCGCCCCGGTCGGCGCGGTTCTGGCCGAGCGCGGATGGAAGCTGACCGACATTCTTCTGACCCATCACCACTGGGACCACGTGGACGGCGTGGAAACGCTGCGCGCCGCAACGGGCGCCCGCGTCGTCGGGGCCGAGGCCGATTCCGCGCGACTTCCGAAGCTCGACGTTGCCGTGAGGTCTGGCGAAACCGTCACGATCTGCGGCGAACCTGCCGAGGTGCTGGATGTGTCAGGACACACCGTTGGCCACATCGCCTATCACTTCCCGCAAAGCGCCGCGGCCTTTACTGGCGACAGCCTCATGGCGCTTGGGTGTGGCCGGCTTTTCGAGGGCACGCCCGAAATGATGTGGCAAAGCCTGTCGCGCCTGGCCGCGCTGCCCGCGGACACATTGATATGTTCGGGGCACGAATACACTTCGACGAACGCAAAATTCGCGCTTACTATTGAACCCGACAATCCGGCGCTTATTTCTCGGGCTGAGGCAGTGGACAAGGCCCGCGCGAAGGGCCGCCCCACCGTCCCCTCCCGATTGTCGGAGGAATTGGCGACCAACCCCTTCCTGCGCGCGAACATGCCGCAGGTAAAAACATCGGTCGGTTTGCCCGACGCTCCGGACGCGGAGGTTTTCGCCGAAATCCGTCGGCGGAAAGATCAGTTCTGACGTATTCTTTCCGATAGCGTGGGCATTATGTGCCCGAAAAACACGCCCGCCGGACAGAGGTGAACGGAATTGATGAGAAAAAACTTGAAGAATGGCCTCAAAAACCGAACCTTAATGTTATGAGGCCACGGTTGAGGACGGGCCTGCACGCCCCCCTCTTCCTTACAGGAAAGGAGCACGTCACGTGCCTTCGTTTTCGAACACACTCGAGCAATCCATTCATGCGGCGCTGGCGCTGGCCAATTCGCGCCGCCACGAGCTTGCAACGCTGGAGCACCTTCTTCTGGCCCTGATCGACGAACCTGACGCAGCAAAGGTGATGAAAGCCTGCTCGGTCGATCTGGAGGAGCTTCGCACCACGCTGGTGGAGTTCATCGATGAGGAGCTTTCGACCCTCGTGACCGAGATCGAGGGGTCCGAGGCGGTGCCGACCGCGGCGTTCCAGCGGGTGATTCAGCGCGCGGCGATCCATGTCCAGTCGTCCGGCCGGACGGAAGTGACCGGCGCCAACGTCCTTGTCGCGATCTTCGCGGAACGCGAATCCAACGCCGCCTATTTCCTCCAGGAACAGGAAATGACCCGCTACGACGCGGTGAACTTCATCGCGCATGGCGTGGCGAAAGACCCGTCATTCGGCGAATCGCGCCCGATCACCGGCGCGCCGGAGATGGACGAAGAGGGGCAGACCAGTGCCTCCGCCGGCGAAGAGGGCGACGGCAAGGAATCGGCGCTTGCGAAGTACTGCGTGGATCTGAACGCCAAGGCACGGCACGGCGACGTGGACCCGCTGATCGGCCGCGAGCACGAGGTTGAGCGCTGCGTTCAGGTGTTGTGCCGCCGGCGCAAGAACAACCCGCTTCTGGTGGGCGATCCCGGCGTCGGCAAGACCGCAATCGCCGAAGGGCTGGCGCGCAAGATCGTCAATGGCGAGACACCCGAGGTTCTGGCGAACTCCACCATCTATTCGCTCGACATGGGCGCGCTTCTGGCGGGCACCCGCTATCGCGGCGATTTCGAGGAACGGCTTAAGGCCGTGGTCAGCGAACTGGAAGAGCATCCCGACGCGATTCTCTTCATCGACGAGATCCACACGGTGATCGGCGCCGGCGCGACCAGCGGCGGGGCGATGGACGCCTCGAACCTGCTGAAGCCCGCGCTGCAGGGCGGCAAGCTGCGCTGCATGGGCTCCACCACCTACAAGGAGTTCCGCCAGCATTTCGAGAAGGACCGCGCGCTTTCCCGCCGGTTCCAGAAGATCGACATCAACGAGCCGTCGGTCGATGACGCGGTGAAGATCCTGAAAGGTCTCAAGCCCTATTTCGAGAAGCACCACGACATCAAGTACACCGCCGACGCGATCAAGACAGCGGTTGAGCTTTCGGCGCGCTACATCCACGACCGCAAGCTGCCCGACAAGGCGATCGACGTGATCGACGAGGCCGGCGCGGCGCAGCATCTCGTGACCTCGACCAAGCGCCGCAAGACCATCGGCCCGAAAGAGATCGAGGCGGTCGTGGCCAAGATCGCGCGCATACCGCCCAAGAACGTCTCCAAGGACGATGCGGCGGTGCTGAAGGATCTGGAAGCCACGCTCAAGCGTGTCGTGTTCGGCCAGGACGCCGCGATCACCGCGCTGTCCTCGGCGATCAAGCTGTCCCGCGCGGGCCTGCGCGAGCCGGAGAAGCCAATCGGCAATTACCTGTTCGCCGGCCCCACCGGCGTGGGCAAGACCGAGGTCGCCAAGCAACTGGCCGATTCGCTCGGGGTGGAACTGCTGCGCTTTGACATGTCCGAGTACATGGAGAAGCATGCCGTTTCGCGCCTGATCGGCGCGCCGCCCGGCTATGTCGGGTTCGACCAGGGCGGCATGCTGACCGACGGCGTGGACCAGCACCCGCATTGCGTGCTGCTTCTGGACGAGATCGAGAAGGCGCATCCGGATGTCTTCAATATCCTGTTGCAGGTCATGGACCACGGCAAACTGACCGATCACAACGGCCGGCAGGTCGATTTCCGCAACGTGATCCTGATCATGACCTCGAACGCGGGCGCGACGGAACAGGCCAAGGCCGCCATCGGCTTTGGCCGCGACCGGCGCGAGGGCGAAGACACCGCCGCGATCGAGCGGACCTTCACGCCCGAGTTCCGCAACCGTCTGGACGCCGTGATCAGCTTCGCGCCGCTGCCGAAAGAGGTGATCATGCAGGTGGTCGAGAAGTTCGTGCTTCAGCTCGAGGCACAGCTGATGGACCGCAACGTGACGATCGAGCTGACCAAGCCGGCGGCCGAATGGCTGGCCGAGAAAGGCTATGACGACAAGATGGGCGCCAGGCCGCTGGCCCGCGTCATCCAGGAGCACATCAAGAAGCCTCTTGCCGAGGAATTGCTGTTCGGCAAGCTCGCAAAGGGCGGCGTGGTCCAGGTAGGGGTGAAGGACGGCAAGATCGACCTGCGCATGGAAGATCATGGACGGCGCCAGCTTTCGTCGAAAAAGCCGCCGCTTCTGACGGCGGAGTGATCCGCGGCGCCTGTTTCGCTCTTTTCGCCCTCGCGGCCCCGGCGGCTGCGAGGGCGTTTGTCATTTCGCCTCCGATCGACTGCGATCTCGGGCGGGAGTGTTTCATCCAGAACTACGTGGACCGGGACCCCGGCCCGGGTGCAGCCGATTTCACCTGCGGCACCCTGAGCTATGACGGGCACAAGGGCACCGATTTCGCCCTTCCCACGCTGGCGGCGATGCGCGCCGGCGTCGATGTCCTGGCCGCCGCGCCCGGGACCGTGCAGGCCATCCGCGACGCACTGCCCGACATCGCCAGCAGCGCCCCTGACGCGCCCGATCTGAACGGGCAGGATTGTGGCAATGGCGTGCTGATCAGCCACGGGGGCGGTTGGGAAACGCAATATTGCCACCTGAAACGCGGTTCTGTCAGCGTGCGGACGGGGCAGCGCGTGGGCAAGGGGACCGTGCTGGGCCAGGTCGGATTGAGCGGCCGGACCGAATTTCCCCATGTCCACCTGACGCTGCGCCATGACGGGCAGGTCATCGACCCCTTCGACCCCGCCCCTGGCCCGGCCACCTGCAACGGGACGCACGCGGCATCGCTCTGGCAGCATCCGGTCGGCTATCGGGCGGGCGGGCTGATCGGCGTCGGCATCGCCAACTCGGTGCCGGAATTCGACGCGATCGAGGCCGGGCTGGATACTCCCGGGTCGTTGCCGACGGATGCACCGGCGCTCGTGGTCTGGGGCCAGGCCTTCGGCGGGCGCGCAGGGGACGTCGTCGTCCTCACCCTGACCGGGCCGCAAGGCGCGGTGCTGCGGCATTCCGAGACTTTACCGCGCGACAAGGCGCGTTACTTCCGGGCGGCCGGAAAACGGGCCGGCGGCAAGTGGCCGGAAGGAACCTATGAGGCCCAAGTGCGGATTATCCGCGACGGCGCCGAGATCAGCCGCCGCGCCGCCACCTTCCGTATCACGCGCTGATCAGCGTTCTGTCAGCTTCAGCTCGATCCGGCGGTTCTGCGCCAGGGCCTCGGGCGAATCGCCTTGTGCCACGGGGTGATACTGTCCGAACCCGGCGGCCGCCAACCGTTGCGCCGGGAAGCCCAGATCGTCGATCATGTAACGCACGACCGACAGCGCGCGGGCCTGGCTGAGTTCCCAGTTGTCGCGGTATTCGCCGGCGCCCGAAAGCGGCGTGGTGTCGGTATAGCCGTCGACCCGCAGGATCCAGTCGATCCCGGCCGGAATCTCGTCGGAGACGTCTTTCAGTATGCCGACCACCTTGGCGATCTGCTGCCGCCCCTCGGACGACAGATCGGCCGAGGCGGGTTCGAACAGCACCTCCGAGGAAAAGGCGAAGCGGTCGCCCACGATCCGCACACCCTCGCGGCCCGCAAGAACCTCGCGCAGCTTGCCGAAAAACTCCGAGCGGTAATTCTCCAGCTTCTTCGCCTCGCTCTTCAGGCGCGCGGCCTCGGCCTCCAGCCGCTTGCGCTCGGCTTCTTCAAGCTCGGCGCGCGCCTTCTGCTCGGAAGCCACCTGCGCCAGCGCCGAGTTCAGCTTGCTGCCCAGGGACTTGATCTGCACCTTGGCACTGGCGTCCCGCTCGGCCGCCGCGTCCAGCAGCGCCTGGAGCGAACCGAGCTGCGCGCGCAGCGAGGCGATCTGCTGGTTCAGAAGCTCCACCTTTCGCTGGCTTTCGGCCGATTTCTCCATCTCGGCCTTCAACTGCTGGCGTGCCGTCGAAAGCAGCGCGGCACGTTGCTCGGCCTCGGTCATCCGCTTCTCGGCGCTCTGTTCCGCCGCCAGCTTCGCCGCAAGCGCCGCGGCAAGCTGCTGTTGGATCTCGGCCTTGTCGCCCTTGACCCCGCGCAGCGCCTCGAGCTCGGCCTTGGTGCGGGCAAGTTCGGCGCGCGTTTCCTCCAGAGCGGCCTGATCGGCCCGGGCTTCCTTCAGATCCGATTGCAGCCGGTCGCGCGCGGCGATGGCGGCCAGGAGCTGCTGATCGGTCGCGTTCTTCTCTTCCCGCAGATCCGCGAGAGACTTCTCCGCGGTCTCGCGCGCCGCGATCGCTGAAAGCAACTCGTCCTTGGTTGCCTTGGTTTCCGCTTCCTGCTTTTTCTGCGCGGCCAGAAGCTGCGCGGCCTTGTCGGCGGCCTCTTGGCGCGCCGCGTCCAGCGCGCTTTGGAGTTTGTCACGCGCAGCACTCGCGATCGCCAGGCGGCTTGCCAGATCATCGCGTTCCGCCTGTGTCTTTTCCAGAGCGTCAGCCAGCCCCTGCTTGTTTTCCGAGGACGCGGCCAGCGCATCAGACAGGTTGTTCTTCGCCAGAAGCGCCGCGGCGAGCCTGGTGTCGAGATCCTTCCTTGCAGACTCGGCTGCGGCCAGCATGGTGAGCGTGTCCTCGGCCCGCTTGCGCTGCTCCTCCAGCGCGAGCGTCATCGCGGTCAGTTCGTCCTGCGCGTTCTTCAGCTTGTCGCGCAGCGCCTGCGCGGCGGCGGCCTCGGCCAGCTTGTCCTTCTCGGCCTGGGACAGCTGCGATTGCAGGTCATCGACCCTGGCGTTCAGCGCCGTGTTCTTCTCGCCAGCCTCGGCGGACCGGCGGCGCAGATCGGCAATAAGCGCGCTCAGCGCCTCGCGCTTGGCGGCGGCCAGCCGCGCTGCCTCCTGCCGGGAGTCCACCTCGTCGCGGGCCGTGGAGAGCGCAAGCTGCAACTGCTCCTGCTCGCTCATCAGTTTGGCGCGCTCATCCTTCAGGCCCGCGACCTGCTCCTGCAGCGCGTCGCCGCGCGCGCGGGCATCGTTGCGTTCGGCCAGCAGGCTGGCAACCTGCGCCTCGAAACTGGTGATCTTCGCCCGTGCCTCGGCCAGGTCGGTGGCCTGCGCATCGAGCTGCGAATTGAGCGTGGCGATGACGGCGCTCTGATCGTCGGCCCGCTTGCGGGCATCGTCCAGCTTGCTGCCCAACTGCCCCACTTGCGTTTCCAGGTCGGCGTTGCGCTGCTGTTCCAGCCCCAGCGCCTCGGCCAGCGCCGACACCTGGGAATTGAGCTGGGAAAGCTCGCTCTCCTGCCCCGAGATCGTCTCGCGCAGCATGAACTGAACGATCATGAAGATCGACAGGACGAACATCAGCACCAGCAGCAGCGCGGTCATCGCGTCCACGAACCCCGGCCAGATCGAGGCCTGGAAACGCTGACCTGTGCGGCGGGTCAGAGCCATGGCGCTAGCGCTCCGTGCCCGCGGCCTGGCGGATGGCGCGGGTCAGCGTCGCCAGATCGCCGCGCAGGTCGCTAAGGGTTTCCTGGCGGCCGGCGGAAATCTCTTCGAGGATCCGCAGAAGCTGTACGTCGATCGAGCGCAGGCGCATGCGGCTTTCGGCATCGACATGCGGGCCGCCATCCTCTTCGTCGTGCCTCTCCATCGCCGCGATCATCCGCTCCTGCCCTTCGGCCAGGCGTGTCAGCGCGCCGGCGGTGCGTGATGCGGCGCCGTCCTCGACCTCCAGCTTCGCGGTCAGGCGCTCCACGGCATCGGCGACTTGACCCATGCGCTCGTCCATTTGCGCGCGGCTGGCGTCGGACTGGGCGTACATCGCGTGCAACGCGTCCATCTGCTCGGACATCTGCTCAAGCACACCGACCATGGCGTCGCCCGCGCCCGCCTCTCCCGGCTCACCCTCACCGCTGGAAAAGCCGAGGCGCGTGATGGTAGAGAGCCATTCCTCCAGCTCGCGGTAGAACCGGTTCTGGCCGTGGCCCGCAAAGAGCTCCAGCAGCCCCACGACCAGTGACCCCGCAAGGCCGAGCAGCGAGGAGGAGAAGGCCGTGCCCATCCCGCCAAGCTGCCCCTCCAGCCCCGACATCAGGCGCGAGAACACCTCGACGCCGCCCTCACCGTTGCGCGGGGCGAGCGAGCGGATGGTGTCCACGACCGCCGGAACCGTCGTGGCGAGCCCGTAGAACGTGCCGAGAAGACCAAGAAAGATCAGCAGGTTGACGATGTAGCGCGTGATGTCGCGGGCTTCCTCGATCCGCGTAGCGACGGATTCCAGGATCGACCGGGCCGACGACGCACCGATCTGCATCCGCTTTCCGCGCGTCCTGAGCAGCGCGGCAAGCGGAGCCAGAAGGCGCGGGGCGCGGGTGAGTTCGTGGCCGATGCGCTCGGCCGCGAAGCCCTCGATCCAGTGAACGGAGGTGATCAGTTGGACGACCTGCCAGAAACAGGCCAGGACCCCCACCAGGAAGACCAGAAGGATGACGCCGTTCAGATAGGGATTGGCCAGAAACACCGGCTCCACCCGCGGAAAGGCGACATAGGCCCCGAAGGAGAACAGCCCGACGGAAACCAGCATCAGAAGGATCTGGCGGACGGGCTGTGAGAAATACGGCTCGGCCTCGCGCTCGGTCATACTCATTGAACGGGATCAGCCCCCTGTTTCCGGTCGCCCGGACCTTACGGGAAGCCCCCCGCCCCGACAACACGCAATCGATTGAAGTCTCTTCATGAACCCGCGTGTGTGGTGATTTCGCGCACGCGGCGGGTGAGCCAGTTCAACTCCTCGTCCTCGATGCCCAGTTCGACCAGATGCGTGGCGGTGTTGTAGAGGTATTCGGTGTTCGGCCCGCGCCCGCCGACCGCGCGGGCGATGATGCCCGCCTGCTCTTCCAGCGGCAGCCCGCCGCAATACTGCACATGGTGGGGATCGACGACATAGGTCAGCGCCTCGACCATCTGTCCATCTTCGAGTCTCAGCGGGACATCCGCCTCCAGGTAGGCCGCCGATATCAGCTCACGTTCGCGCAAATAGGCGACCGTGTCGTCTTCGGCGCCCTGCTCGACCCTGAATCCCAAGCCCAGGCAACCGCCGCCGGGCACCGCGTCCAGCGCCAGCACGAGCCCCGGCGCCTCCTCGGTGCCGCGATGATGGACCGAGCGCATGCAGAACGACCGGTGATAGCCCTTCAGCCGGGCCACCTGCCGCTCGGCCACCGGAAAGCCGGGGTTCCACATGAGCGAGCCGTATCCGAAAACCCAGAGCGGTGTGCGTGCCATCTGTCTGGTCCTCCTTTGCACGCCCTTGTAAACACCACCCCAGCACCGAGTAAAAGGGGGCCGTCGCCATGCGGAAACTCATCTTCATCGTAATCGCCGCGGCGGTTCTCTACGGCGGCTACTGGTTCGTGGCGGCGCGCGGCATGGAGGCAGGGCTGAACAAATGGCTGGACGCGCGCGCGGAATCCGGCTGGGTAACGGACCGCAGCAGCCTGACGGTGCAGGGCTTTCCAAACCGGCTGGACACCACGGTCGAAGATCTCACCTTGTCCGTCCCCGGCACCGGCCTGACCTGGAAAGCGCCGTTCTTTCAGGTCCTGGCGCTCAGCTATCGGCCGAACAGGGTGATCGCGGTCTGGCCGCATGAGCAGAGCCTGACCGCGCCGGGGGCCGGCACCGTTACGATCAGAAGCAAGGACATGCGGGCCAGTGCGGCCTTCACGCCGACCACCGACCTGACGCTGGATCACTCGACGATGGTGGTTGACGGGCTCGGCCTGCGCTCCGATCAGGGATGGACGCTCGCGGCGGGCAACCTGCGCCTTGCAACCCGGCCCGAACCGGACCGGCGGAACGGTTACGAGATCGGCTTTCAGGTCAGCGCCCTGCACCCGTCAGACGCGCTGATGCGACGGATCGGGCTGGCAGGGGCCGCACCGGCGACGATGCAGCTTCTCAATCTCGACGGCGTCGTCGAACTGAACAAGCCGTTGGACCGCCACGTCCTGGACGGCGCGCCGGCGCAGATCACCGCGCTGCGAGTCAAGAGCCTTCTGGTGCAATGGGGCGACATGGAGCTGAAATCGAATGGCGGGCTCAGCGTCGGCGCCGACGGCCGGATCGGCGGCGAGGTGACGTTGCAACTGACCGACTGGAAAGGAATGCTGCGGGTCGCGGTCGCGGCAGGCGTGCTTTCGTCGGATGTGGTAACGCGCATCACTCCTCCGCTGGAGAAGATGGCCGCGCTATCAGTGCCTGATGACAGCACGCTGGACGTGCCGCTGAAATTCACCGACGGGAAGATGTATCTGGGGCCCGTCCCGCTTGGCCCCGCACCGGTGCTCGGGGTCTCTCAGCGGCAATAGGCGCCGCCGCGGTGGCGGGCCGTGTCCACATGTATGTGATCGTCGTGAAAGCGGTCCGATCCCGGCCCCAGGACCGTGCCGAACGGGCCGCAGGCGCTGTCATGGATGCGGTGAAGCAGCTTGCCCTTCGCGCGGGCGTCCCAGTCCTTGTCCACGTTCAGCGACAGCCCGTTGTTCAGATTGATCGCCGCGATATCTACCGCCCTGCCCCGGCCGTGCTCCGAGATCTTCGCGCCAGGCTGATTGTTTCGGGTGCGGCAGGAATAGCTGTCGATCACCGTAAGCGATTTGACCCCGCCACCCAGCTGGCCGATTGCGGGTTTCACGCCCCTGCCCAGCCATTTCTTCAGCGCCTTCGCGGCAGAGCAATCCATCACCGACGGCCCGTCCAGCGCGACCCCGTCCACCGAGGCGACGCGGACCGGGCGGGCCACGCCGCAACCGCGCAGGCGGCCGGGAAT
>JBAVQZ010000356.1:0-11069 GCA_049694515.1 Paracoccaceae bacterium
GGCATGGTGCTGCGTCCCGACGTGGTGGGGGCCGCGCTGCGGCAGGCGGCCACCGGCACACCGGATGACAGGGCGCGATGGCCGGTGATCTACCTGTCTCCGCGAGGCAGGCCGTTCGACCAGGCAATGGCGCATCGCTTTGCGCGCGCAGAAGGCATGACCCTGCTCTGCGGCCGGTTCGAAGGCGTGGACCAGCGCGTTCTGGACCATTTCGGCGTCGAAGAAGTGTCATTGGGCGATTTCGTCTTGACCGGGGGCGAGATTGCTGCGCAGGCCTTGATTGACGCGACGGTCCGACTTATACCGCGCGTGCTCGGGAATCAGGCGTCCACCGAAGAAGAGAGTTTTTCGGACGGTTTGCTTGAGCACCCGCACTATACAAGGCCCGCCGTCTGGGAAGGCCGCGAGATACCGGACATTCTCCTGTCCGGCCATCACGCGAAAATTGCTTCCTGGCGGAGGGCCATGGCCGAAAGGCTGACCAAGGAACGTCGCCCTGACCTCTGGCGGGCTTACCGTGAAGCGCACGGTGGGGACCCGGAAGGAGACCAAGAGCTCTGAGGACGCGCACACTTCGCGGGCAAAACCGTGAGCACATAGGAGAAAAGCGATGGACCTTATCGCGCAACTCGAAGCCGAGCAGATGGCTCAGCTCGACAAGAAGATCCCGGATTTCAAGGCCGGGGACACGATCCGCGTTGGCTACAAGGTGACCGAGGGCACCCGCAGCCGGGTGCAGGCCTATGAGGGCGTCTGCATCAGCCGCAAGAACGGCTCCGGCATCGCCGGTTCCTTTACCGTCCGCAAGATTTCGTTCGGCGAAGGCGTCGAGCGTGTGTTCCCGCTCTATTCGACGAATATCGACAGCATCGAAGTGGTGCGTCGGGGCAAGGTGCGCCGCGCCAAGCTCTATTATCTGCGCGCGCGCCGTGGCAAATCCGCCCGGATCGCCGAGCAGGGCAACTACAAGCCGAAAAACAACGGCGCCGAAGCGTAAGGAGCGTGACGCGATGAAAAAAGGCATCCATCCCGATTATCACGTGATCGACGTGAAAATGACCGACGGCACCGTCGTCCAGATGAAATCGACCTACGGCGCCGAAGGCGACACGCTGTCGCTGGACATTGATCCGTCGGTTCACCCGGCCTGGACCGGTGGCAGTTCGCGCCTGATGGACACCGGCGGGCGCGTTTCGCGGTTCAAGAAAAAATACGAGGGCCTGGGGTTCTGAAAGCCCGGCCTCGTTACGTATCGAAGCGCCGCCCCGCCAGGGCGGCGCTTTTTCTTTGCGGCGGCCCCTTTCGCGCCCAGGCCGGAGACCCGAAAACAACACTTGGCCAATCTGTCGGCCTTGCCCTATTGCACCGCTTTCAATACGTCCTGACACAACATATGGTGTAAGAAAACAAGATGCGTGCAAGCACACGCGGCGAAGGGAATGAGGAATGGCGCATATCATCGTCGTCGGAAACGAGAAGGGCGGGGCGGGAAAATCGACCATGTCCATGCATGTGGCCACTGCACTGGCCCGCATGGGTCACAAGGTGGGCGCACTGGATCTGGATCTGCGGCAGCGCAGTTTCGGGCGCTACATGGACAACAGGAAAGCTTATTGCGCGCGGAACGGGCTGGATCTGCCCACGCCGGAATACCGCGACCTGCCGGATATCGGACAGGATCAGCTCGACCCCGGAGAAAACATCCATGACCGCCGCCTTTCGGCCGCCGTCGCGGGGATGGAGCGCGAGGTGGATTTCATCCTGATCGACTGTCCCGGCTCGCATACCCGGCTCAGCCAGGTGGCGCATTCTCTGGCCGACACGCTGATCACCCCGCTCAACGACAGTTTCGTTGATTTCGACCTGCTGGCGCGGATCGATTCGCACAGCGGCAAGATCCTCGGCCCCTCGATCTATTCCGAAATGGTGTGGAGCGCGCGGCAGTTGCGCGCGCAGGCCGGACTGCCGGCGATCGACTGGGTGGTGCTTCGCAACCGCCTGGGCGCGCAGCAGATGCACAACAAGAAGAAGATGGGCGACGCGCTGGAGAACCTGTCGCGGCGCATCGGCTTCCGCGTCGCGCCGGGCTTTTCCGAGAGGGTGATCTTCCGCGAGCTGTTCCCAAACGGGATGACCCTGCTGGACCTGCGCGACCTCGGCGTGGCAAACCTGAACCTGTCCAATGTCGCCGCCCGGCAGGAGCTGCGCGACCTGATGCTGGCGCTGAACCTGCCCGGCGTTCAGGTGGATTTCTGACCGCGGCCCGAAGCAGGAAAGGCGGATCATGCGCACCGCGCTCGTCACCGGATCGGCCGGGTTCATCGGCTATTACTGCTGCAAGCGGCTGCTCGCGGACGGGTTCCGGGTGATCGGGCTGGACGCGCTGACCGATTACTACGATGTCACCCTGAAAGAGCGGCGGCAAGCGATGCTGCTGCAATCGCCGGGCTTTCAGGCGGTCAAGGAACGGGTCGAGGCGCCCGGCGTGCTGGCCGATCTCTTCGCGAACGGGCAGCCCGACGTGGTGATCCACCTGGCCGCGCAGGCCGGGGTCCGCTACTCGATCGAGGCGCCGCGGTCATATCTCGACAGCAACATTGCCGGCACCTTCGAGCTGTTGGAGGCCGCGCGGGCCTGCCCGCCCGCGCATATGCTTCTGGCGTCGACCTCGTCGGTCTATGGCGCGAACGCGGCGATGCCCTATGCCGAAATCGACAAGGCCGATCACCAGATGTCCTTCTACGCGGCGACGAAGAAGGCGACCGAGGCAATGGCCCATTCCTATGCCCATCTCTATGATCTGCCGATCACCATGTTCCGGTTCTTCACCGTTTACGGGCCCTGGGGACGGCCCGACATGGCGCTGTTCAAGTTCACCGACGCGATCCTCAACGACCGTCCGATCGAGGTCTACAACCACGGCCGCATGAAGCGCGACTTCACCTTCGTCGAGGATCTGGTCGAAGGGATCCGCCTTCTGATCGACGCGGTGCCGGAACGCCCCGCCGACGGCCGCGTGGCCGAGGGCGACAGCCTGTCGCCGGTCGCCCCCTGGCGCATCGTGAATATCGGCAATTCCGATCCTGTCGAATTGACCGACTTCATCGCGGCAATCGAGGCCGCGACGGGCCGCAAGGCCCGGCGGAACCTGATGGAGATGCAACCCGGCGACGTGCCCGAGACCTGGGCCGACACGACGCTTCTGAAACGCCTGACCGGCTTTTGCGCGCGCACGCCGCTGGACGAGGGCGTGAGTCAGTTCGTGGACTGGTTCAGGGAGTATTACCGAGTCTGACGACGGCGCGACGACACGAAACCAACGGAGGGTCAGGCAGATGACCGGCAACAGCATGAAAATCGCGGTGATCCCCGGCGATGGGATCGGCAAAGAAGTGGTGCCCGAGGGGTTGCGCGTGCTGGAGGCGGCAGCGAAACGATACGGTCTGGATTTCGAGTTCACCGAGCACGGCTTCGCATCGGCCGATTACTGGTTGAAGCACGGGAAGATGATGCCCGAGGACTGGAAGGACCGCGTCGGCGGCGCGGATGCGCTGTTTTTCGGCGCGGTGGGCTGGCCCGAGGTGGTGCCCGACCACGTCTCGCTCTGGGGGTCGCTGATCCAGTTCCGGCGGGAGTTCGACCAGTATGTGAACCTGCGCCCGGCGCGGCTGATGCCAGGCGTGCCCGCACCGCTGGCAGGACGGAAGCCCGGCGATATCGACATGATGATCGTGCGCGAGAACACCGAGGGCGAGTATTCCTCGGTCGGCGGACGGATGTTCGCCGGCACCGCGCGCGAGGTGGTGATCCAGGAAACGGTGATGAGCCGTATCGGTGTCGATCGCATCCTGAAATACGCCTTCGATCTGGCTATGACCCGCGGCCGGCACCTGACCTCGGCCACCAAGTCGAACGGCATCTCGATCACCATGCCCTATTGGGACGAGCGGGTGGCCGAGATGGCGGATGCCTACCCCGATGTCGAGGTGGACAAGTATCACATCGACATCCTGACAGCGCAGTTCGTGCTGCATCCCGACTGGTTCGATGTCGTCGTGGCCTCGAACCTGTTCGGCGACATCCTGTCGGATCTGGGCCCGGCCTGCACCGGCACCATCGGCATCGCGCCCTCGGGTAACATCAACCCCGATCGCGACTTCCCCTCGCTGTTCGAGCCGGTCCACGGCTCGGCCCCCGATATCGCGGGCAAGGGAATCGCCAACCCGATCGGGCAGATCTGGGCCGGGGCGATGATGCTGGACCATCTGGGACACGCCGACGCCGCCGCCGGGATCGTGAAGGCGATCGAGGACGTGCTGGCCGAGCCGGCACTGCGGACAGGCGATCTGGGTGGCAAGGCCGATACCGGGACCTGCGGCAAGGCGGTGGCCGACGCGCTGGGATGAGGGTGACGGCATGAGAATAACGGAGATCCGCGAAAAGACCGCCTCGATCGCATCGCCGATCGCGAACGCCTACATAGACTTTTCGAAAATGACCTGTTCGGTCGTCGCCGTGGTCACCGACGTGATCCGCGACGGCAGGCCGGTGGTGGGCTACGGTTTCAACTCCAACGGCCGCTATGGCCAGGGCGCGCTGATGCGTGATCGTTTCATCAACCGGGTGATCGAGGCCGATCCGGCGACGCTGGTGGACGAGGAAAACGACAATCTCGACCCGTTCGCTATCTGGAACGCCCTGATGTCGAACGAAAAACCCGGTGGCCATGGGGAGCGTTCGGTCGCGGTGGGCACGATCGATATGGCCGTGTGGGATGCGGTGGCGAAGATCGCCGGCGTGCCGCTCTACAAGCTGCTCGCGGATCGCTATCGCGGCGGGGTTCACGATGACAAGGTCTGGGTCTATGCGGCGGGCGGCTATTACTATCCGGGCAAGAAACACGCCCGGCTGAGGGACGAGATGCGCGACTATCGCGACCGGGGCTATCAGGTCGTCAAGATGAAGATCGGTGGCGCCCCCCTGGACGAGGATATCGCCCGTATCGAGGCCGTGCTGGAGGTGGTGGGCGAAGGCCGATACCTCGCGGTGGACGCCAACGGGCGCTTCGACCTGGACACCGCTGTCGCCTATGCCGAGGCGCTGAAGCCCTATGATCTGTTCTGGTACGAGGAGGCGGGCGATCCGCTAGACTATGCGCTGCAGGCGGAACTTGCCCGGCACTACGACGGGCCGATGGCCACCGGCGAGAATCTGTTCTCGCACCAGGACGCACGCAACCTTCTGCGCTATGGCGGGATGCGACCCGACCGGGATTTCCTGCAATTCGACTGCGCGCTGTCCTATGGCCTCGTGGAATACATGCGGACGCTCGAGGTGATGGACGCGATGGGATGGTCGCCGCGGCGCGTGGTGCCGCATGGCGGGCATCAGATGTCGCTCAACATCGCCGCCGGGCTGCATCTGGGCGGCAACGAAAGCTACCCGGACGTGTTCCAGCCCTTCGGCGGCTTCGCCGACGGCATTCGCGTCGAGAATGGCTATGTCGGTCTGCCCGAGGTTCCGGGAATCGGGTTCGAGGCGAAGTCGAACCTCTATGCCCTGATGAAGGAAATCGCCTGACAGAGGGTGTCCGGCCCGCCGCATCGGCAGGCCGGTCCCTATGAAAGGGGCTGCGGTTACTCCTGGCCGACCGTCTTGATGCGGCCCTCGACCTTGTTGGTCACCTTGCCGGTCTTTTCGATGTAATCCATGACGTCATTGGCCATCAGGTTGCCATTGCCCGCGTTGACAAGCACCTTGCCGCCGCCAAGCGCGCCATAGCCGTCGCCGCCGGCCAGCATGTAGTCGTTGGTGGCCACCTTGTAGACCGCGTTCGGGTCGAGATCAGCGCCGTTCACCTTGACCGAGGCGACACGGTCGCCCGCCGGCGCGGTCGGATCGTACACAACTCCGAGCCCCGAGACCTGCGGGAAGCGCCCTGCCCCGTCCTCGACCTGGCTGAAGCCGTTCTCGAGCGCATCGAGGATCTGCTGGCCCGTGATCTCGGTCACGACGGTGACGTTGCCGAAGGGCAGCTCGGTCAGGATATCGCGCCGGGTCAGGTCCGCCCCTGCGTCATAGGTGCGATCGGCCCGGATGCCACCGCCATTGGTGATGGCGACATCCGCACCGGTCGCATCGCGCATCGCATCGGCGATCAGGTCGCCCATCGCCGATTCCTCGCCCCTCACCACGTTGCGGCGCGAGTCGAGCGGCACCTCGGTCGTACCGATGACAACGTTCAGGCTTTCGTCCATCTTCTGTTTGAAGCTGTCCACCATCGCCTGCGATTCGGGATCCGGCGTGACCATCGCGGTGTCGATGAAGCGGAACATCGGGGTCCATTTGACGCTGCGCTTGCCGTCCTTCTCGGTGACGTCCACCGTCAGGTCCAGCGGCGAGAGGAAGCGCGCGTCGATCGAGGTTTCGACATAGGCGGTGATCCCGTCATAGCCGGTCATGTAATCATGATCGTCGCCCGACACGATCACGTCGAAGGCATGGCTGGAAAACAGCGCCCGGTCGTTTGAATGATCGGTCTGCACCACGGCGATCACCAGGTCGGCACCCTCGTCGCGCGCGGCCTTGGCCCCGGCGATTGCACTGTCCACGGTGGGCAGGAACTTCAGATCGCCGGGACTGGAGACCTCGGGCGTGGTGTCCTGCGCGACGGGAACGAGAGCGACCTTCAGGCCCGCGACGTCCTTCATCATCGTGCCGCCCAGCCCTTCGATCGGGGAGCCGTCGGCATTGGTGATGTTGATCGCCGCCCAGGGGTATTTCGAGGCGGCCATCTTCTGCATGAAATTCTCGGGGCCGAAATCGAACTCGTGATTGCCCGGCACCGCGATGTCGAAGGGCACGAGATTGGTGAGATCAATGGTGTTCTGCCCCTTGTCGAAACCCGACAGGATCGAGGGAGAGAGCATGTCGCCATCAAAGACATAGAGCGTATTGGGATTGGCGGCCTTCTCGGCCTTCGCCACGGCGTTCAGCCGCGCGAAGCCGCCACGCTCCCCGTCGCCGGCGAAGTTGTAGACGTCGCCGACCCCCAGGATCGTCAGCTTGACGGTCTCGGCGAAGGCCGGCGTCATCAGGATCATGCCCAGGGCACTGGCGCCGACGAGCCTTGCCACCGCACGGTTTGCGCAAATTCTCATATCAAAAACTCCATTTCTGTTCGGGCGCGAATCAATTCGCCGCGCCGTCATCCACCTGAACGCGGAGATGATTGTAGGATGAAATATGCGCCGCGCATCCATGGGAATGAAAATTGCAGACGATTCTTTCATTCCGAAAAAGGCTTTGGCGCAGGTTCGCGACAACGCAGCCGGGCTCACTTGAACTTTCGGAACAGCCGGGTGGTGGAGTTGATGCGTTCGAGATCCGCCATGCGTTCCGCGGTGACCTCCCAGGTCAGGCTTTGCACGCTGGCGATCAGCGTCTCGACCAGCACCAGGATCGCGGCAGAGCTGTCCCAGGCCGACGGCACCTCGACCCGGCAGTTGAACTTGCGCCGCGCCAGCCGCGAGATCGGCGAGCCCCATTGATCGGTGAACAGGATGATCTGCACGTCACGCTCGACCGCAAGCTCGGCCAGCTTGAGGATGTCGTTCTCGTAGCGGCGGATGTCGAACAGCACCAGCAGATCGCCAGGACGCATCCCCAGCAGGTAATGCGCCCAGATCGCGGACCGGCCCGACAGCGGAAACACCCGGTCGCGCGCCACCTGCATATGGGTGCAGAAATATTCGGCCACCGGGTGGGTGATCCGCCCGCCCAGCACGAAGACCTGCCGCTCGGCATCGGCAAGCAGTTTGCAGGTCTCGTCGAACTCGCCGGGGTCGATCAGGGCCAGCGTCTGGCGCAAATTGTCCATCGCGGCATCGGCGAAGCGGTTCAGGATATGGGTGTCGGGCGCGTTATCTGACCAGCGGGCGTGCTTGGTCAGCGGGTTGGAGATCTGCTCTTCCAGCTCCTTGCGCAGCTCGGCCTGGAACTCGGCATAACCCTTGAACCCCAGCTTGTGCACCAGCCGCGCCACGGTCGGGGTGGAGACTTCGGCGCTTTGCGCCAGCGCGGTGATCGCACACAGCCCCGAGACCGGATAGTTCTTCATCAGCACATTGGCCAGCTGCCGCTCTGCGCGAGTCAGACTGTCGAACGTGGCGTTCAACATTTCGGCGACTGTTTTCGGAGCATCGGTCACGGCATGGCCTGCAAATTTTAGGCAGTTTTAGCAGCAAGGAACCAGGAAGGAAAATATCCTTACTGAAAATTTATTGACAGGTCAAAATCCAACTGTTCAATTTGTTACATACCCGAGGAGACCGAGGCCGTGGCTGACGATTCCGACCAGATTCTGACACAGCAGGACGGGCCGCCCTTTGATCTGATCAACGGGACCGGGCGCGGCGATGTCCTTCTGGTCTGCGAGCACGCGGCGAATGCCGTGCCGCGACGGCTGAACGATCTGGGTGTGACAAGCGACGTTCTGGAGGCCCATGTCGCCTGGGATCCGGGCGCGTTCCCGGTGGCGCGGGCGCTGAGCGAGGCGCTGGACGCCGCGCTTTTCCACGCGCGCTTCTCGCGCCTGGTCTATGATTGCAACCGCCCGCCGGAGGCGACCGACGCAATCCCCGCGAAAAGCGAGCTTTACGACATCCCCGGCAATGCGGGACTGAGCACAAAGGCCCGCGAGGCACGCGCCACGGAAATCTACCGCCCCTTCCGCGCAGGGCTGGAACGTGTGATCGAAAAGCGCGCGGCGCGCGGGCAGCCGACCGTTCTGGTGACGATCCATTCCTTCACGCCGGTCTATTTCGGAAAGCGCCGGGATGTCGGAATCGGCATCCTGCACGACGCGGACAGCCGCCTTGCCGATGCGATGCTGGAGGCCGCGCCGCGCCTCACCAAGCTAAGCACCCGGCGCAACGACCCGTACGGTCCGGAACACGGGGTCACGCACACGCTGCGCGAACACGCGCTGCCGCGCGGGCTTGCCAATGCGATGATCGAGATCCGCAACGACCAGATCACCACGCCCGCGGAGCAGGCAGACATGGCGGCGATGCTGGCCCGGATGATCGGCGCGGGCGTCGCGGCACTGGGACAAGCGAACGGCCAAAGAAAAAAGGCAGGGGGATGACATGCCGAACGCCTTGAGGCGATATGTGCGCGTGGTCGATGCGATCAGCTATCGCGTCGGACGCATCGCGATGTATCTGCTCTTCGCGATGATGGGGGTCCTGTTGTGGTCCTCCTTCTCGAAGACCTTTCTTCTTCCCTCGCTCTGGACGCTGGAAATGGCGCAGTTCCTGCTGATGGCCTATTTCCTGCTCGGCGGTGCCTATTCGTTCCAGCTGGGCGCCAACGTGCGGATGGACCTGTTCTACAGCCAGTGGAGCGACCGCCAGAAAGCGTGGATCGACGCGATCACCGTGCTGTTCCTGATCTTCTATCTGGGCGTGATGCTGTGGGGCGGCGTGTCCTCGACCACCTACGCAATCGAGTATGGCGAGCGCAGCTACTCGGCCTGGCGGCCCTACATGTGGCCGATCAAGGTCATCATCTGCTCGGGCATCGTGCTGATCATCCTTCAGGCCAGCGTCGAATTCATCCGCGACATTGCCCGCATCCGCGGAGACGAAATCTGATGTCCTACGAGATGATCGCATTCACGATGTTCGCCTCGATGATGCTGATGCTGCTGACCGGTCAGCGGGTCTTCGGCGCGATCGGTTTCGTCGCCGCGGTCGCCGCGCTGTCGCTCTGGGGCACGGGCGGCGTGGACATCCCGTTCTCGGCGGTCATGAAGGCGATGAAATGGTATCCGTTGCTGACGCTGCCGATGTTCATCTTCATGGGCTACATCCTTTCGGAAAGCCGGATCGCCGATGATCTTTATCGCATGTTTCACGTCTGGATGGGGCCGCTTCACGGCGGCCTGGCGATCGGCACGATCGGACTTATGGTGCTGATTTCCGCCATGAACGGTTTGTCGGTGGCAGGCATGGCCATCGGGGCCACCATCGCGCTGCCCGAGTTGCTCAGGCGCGGCTATGACAAGGTGATGGTCACCGGGGTGATACAGGCCGGGTCCAGCCTCGGAATCCTGGTGCCGCCCTCGGTGGTGCTGGTCCTTTACGCGATGATCGCGCGCCAACCCGTCGGTCAGCTTTGGCTGGCAGGCATCATTCCGGGGCTGATGATGGCGCTGCTCTTCGTCATCTACATCGTGATCCGCTGTTGGCTGCAGCCCGAACTGGGCCCGGTCCTTGCGCCCGAGGACCGCAACGTGTCGCGGCGCGAAAAGCTGCGGCTTCTCAGCGCCGGACTTCTGCCGGTCGGGATCTTCCTGGCGATGATGGTGCCCTTCGTGAACGGCTGGACCTCGCTTGTGGAAAGCTCGGCCATCGGCGCGCTGACCGCGGTGGCGGCCGCCGCGCTCAAGCGCCGCCTGACGCGGGAGGTTTTCGAGAACAGCGTGCGCAACACGCTGGGCATCTCGTGCATGTTCCTGTTCATCATCGTGGCCGCTCTGGGCTTCGGCGCTGTGTTCGACGGGTTGGGCGCGGTGCGCGCGATCGAGGGGCTGTTCCTCGACCGGCTGGGGCTGGGCCCGTGGGAGGTGCTGATCCTGATGCAGATCAGTTACCTTGTGATGGGCACCTTCCTGGACGACACCGCGATGCTGGTGATCGTGGCGCCACTTTACGTGCCGCTGGTCGGCTCCCTTGGCTTCGATCTCATATGGTATGGTGTGCTTTACACCATCACCTGCCAGATCGCCTACATGACGCCGCCGTTCGGCTACAACCTTTTCCTGATGCGCGCCATGGCCCCGCCGGAAATCGACATCTGGGACATCTACAAGTCCATCGTGCCTTTCGTCCTCGTGATGATACTGGCGCTTGTGGTCGTGATGATGTTTCCCGAAATCGCCCTCTGGCTGCCGAACTACGTCTATGACAAATAGTGTGACGAGAGTGGGAGAGTGGAGAAAGACATGCCGGGACTGCTGACGCTGGCCGAACTGGAAGCCGCCGTGGATGGGGGGGACATCGACA
>JBAVQZ010000357.1:0-4127 GCA_049694515.1 Paracoccaceae bacterium
GCCAAGGATCTGAGCCGCGTCTACAAGGTGGCCGAGGCGCTGGAATACGGGATCGTGGGCGTGAACACCGGCATCATCTCGACCGAGGTCGCCCCCTTCGGCGGCGTCAAGCAGTCGGGGCTGGGGCGCGAGGGCTCGCGCCACGGGATCGAGGACTACCTGGAGATGAAATACATCTGCATGTCGGTCTGACGGCGTTGCGCGCATGAAAAACCCGGCCGGGTAACAACCGGCCGGGCCTGCGGTTTCATCCCCTTGCGCGGGGATGGGAGGCTCAGGCCTCCTCTTTCTCCTCGGCTTTCGACTCGATGGCCTGCGCCTTGGACGGATCGCCGCTGGCGATCTCGATCCGGCGCGGCTTGAGCGCCTCGGGCACTTCGCGCACAAGGTCGATGTGCAGCATGCCGTCGGCATGGCTGGCGCCGCTGACTTTCACGTGGTCGGCCAGCTGGAAGCGCCGCTCGAAAGCCCGCGTCGCGATGCCCCGATGCAGGTAGGTGCGTCCGGAATCGTCGTCATGCTTGCGCGCCGATACCAGAAGGGCGTTTTCCTTGACATCGACCGAAAGCTCGTCAGCGGAAAAACCGGCAACGGCCAGCGAGATGCGATAGCTGTTTTCCGACGTCTTCTCGATATTATAGGGCGGATAGGTGGGCTGGGTGACCTCGCTGGTCAGGACCCGATCCATCATGTCGGCCACGCGGTCGAAACCCACGGTGGCGCGGTAAAGCGGTGCAAGATCGAAATTACGCATGTCATCATCCTCCATTGAGCGATGCAGTTCAGAGGCCCTCCCGACAGGGACGGGCGACAGGGATGCACGGACCCGTATGGCGTCCGCGCATCGTAAATCTGGGGAGCGGATTTTATGGTTTCAAGTCCTTCAGGGCCGGACGAATTTCGCCCCGCCCTCATCGGTGCTGCGCGCGCCGTCACCGCTGAACAGGCGCGCGAACGGGCTGCTCCGGCCGAAAACGCCGATACCCTGGTCCAGCCGCGATTTCATCATCGCGAGCGTGGCGTCCAGAGACGAACTCAGCGCCACCTGCTTGCCTTCCACCTCGGCCTTTGAAGAGACGATCGCGACGATTTCGGGCGTGCCGTTGCGGAAGATGAATACGGGTGATCCGGACGAGCCGAAATTGACCTTGCAGGACAGCATCAGGATGCCCGGCCGTCCCGCCAGCATATGGCAGACGTCTTGCAGCGCCGGCGCCTCGGCCCGATCCTGGGCATAGGACACGACCGCCACCTCGTCGCCCTTCCTCGGGCGCGGCGCGGTTGCAAAAGGCGTCACCCCAGGAAGGCGGATCGGACGTTCGAGCCGCAGCAGGGCAAGGTCATAGGCCACCCGGTTGATACGGTCCGGATCCTCATATCGGTAGCGCGGATGGACAACCCCTTCGCGGACGCCGCGATAGGCCTCGGCGCGGCCGTTGCGCAGGCCCGCCAGAAACTCGATCCCGCCAACGTCCAGCTGCTTTCCGGTGGCCTTGTCGAAAACGCAATGCGCGGCGGTCAGCACAAGATCCGGGGCGATCAGCGCCCCGGTGCAAAACCCGTGATTGCCGAGGTTGAGCCGCCCGACACCCTCCCAGCCCTTGTCGTCATTCGCTGTCTGCAACTGCCGCAGCGGTGACTCGGTGGCCCCGGCGGCCTGGCCGAGGCAGGCCAGCGCCAGAACGAAAATCAAGCAGATGGAGCGCATTTCCCCCCCTTTTTCCTCGCAGGCTTATGGCAGGGGGAGTTGGCAGCATTATGGCGCAGTTGAAGAAAATGCACGCGGTTTCGGCCCACCTGTCGCCCAATCCATTAACTCGACAGTATGCACTACCGGAACACCAGTGCCAGCACCGATCTGCACCATGCAGCCAATATTGCCGGCGGCGATCACGTCCGGCGCCTTCGCTTCCAGCGTACGAACCTTTCGATCTTTCAGCTTTGCCGAGATCTCGGGCTGCATCAGGTTGTACGTCCCCGCCGAGCCACAGCAAAGATGGCTGTCCGCCGGCTCGACCACGGTAAAGCCCGCACGTTTCAGCAAATCCTTGGGATAGGTCTTGATCTGCTGACCGTGCTGCAGCGAGCATGCGGCATGATAGGCCACCTTAACACCCTTGTCCGATCCTTCCGGCAGGTCGAGCTTCATCAGCAATTCGCTGACGTCCATCGCGATATCCGACACCGCCGCCGCCTCTTCCGCCAGCGGCTCGTTGCGGAACATGTGGCCGTAATCCTTGACCGTCGTGCCGCAGCCCGAGGTGTTTATCACCACGGCATCCAGCCCGTCGCCGGCCATCTCGGCGCTCCAGGCGCGGATGTTTTTCGCCGCCGTGGCGTGGGATTCGGCTGTCTTGCCCATGTGATGGGTCAGCGCCCCGCAACACCCCATGCCACGCGCGATCACGACTTCACAGCCCAGCCGGCGCAAAAGGCGGATCGTCGCGTCGTTGATGTCGGTATTGAGCGCGCGCTGCGCGCAGCCGGTCATCAGCGCGACGCGCATCTTCCGCTCGCCCATCGCCGGGAACACCTGCGGATCGTCGTTGCGGCTGACCGGCGGGATGGTCTTCGGCGCCATCCTCAGCATCGCCTTGAGCCGCGCGTCCGGCATCAGCCCGGCAAAGGGCCTGCCGATCTTCGCCGCCATCAGCGCCAAGCGGAACCGCGTCGGATAGGGCAGGATGCGCGCCAGAACCCAGCGCAATGCGCGATCGCTGAAAGGGCGCTTGTAGGTCTGCTCGATGTATTCGCGGGCGTGATCGACAAGATGCATGTAATGCACGCCTGAGGGACAGGTCGTCATGCAGGCAAGGCAGGACAGGCAACGGTCGATATGCTTGACGGTCTTCTCGTCGGCGGGCCGGCCGCTTTCCAGCATGTCCTTGATCAGGTAGATCCGGCCGCGCGGGGAATCCAGCTCGTCGCCCAGCACCTGGTAGGTCGGGCAGGTTGCGGTGCAGAAGCCGCAGTGCACGCAGGCGCGCAGGATCTCGTTGGACCGCGCCGTCGCCGGGTCGTTCAACTGCTCGGGGGAGAAATTCGTCTGCATGTGTCAGCCCATCAATCCGGGGTTCAGAATTCCGCGCGGGTCGAATTCTCGGCGCAGCCCGGCACTGATCGCGGCCATCGGGGCGGGCTCAGGGTGGAAGACCGGGATCGCCGCGCGGGTTTCTTCCCCGGCACGCACCAGCGTCGCGTGGCCCGGAATACCGGCCAGCGCCGGACGGATATCGCGGCCTTCGTCCAACAACGCCCAGATCAGCCCACCGCCCCAGTCGTAGAGCATGGCCTTCGCACCGATCGCCGCACCGGCGCGCGGCCCGTCCGAAGGCTTGACCGAGATGCGCCAGACATCGCCCGTCTGCCCGGCGAAAACCTCCACATCGCGCACCCGGCGCCAGCAGGTCGCTGCCCGCTCGGGATCGGTTTCGACCGCGATGTCGCCGAATTCGGCAAGCAGCTTCCTCAACTCAACGGCTCGATAGGACACCGAGGCCTCGAACCCCTCGATCCGGATCATTGTCACCGGCGCGCCGTCGATCCCCTTGGGGGTATGCGCGGCACCCGACACCTCGAAGGGCGATGTCAGCCCCATGGACAGCGCTCGTACCGCATCGGCGTCGTCCAGCCCCTCGATCAGCAGCACCGCCACCGACTCGGGGCGCGGCAGCACCTTGAAGCTGACCTCGCTCAGCACGCCCAGCGTGCCGTGACTCCCGGCCAACAGCTTCACCAGGTCATAGCCGGTCACGTTCTTCATCACGCGTCCGCCATTCTTGACGATGCTGCCCTGCCCGTCGACGAAGCGCACGCCGATCAGGCTGTCCCGACAGGCCCCGGCCTGAATGCGGCGCGGACCCGAGACATTGGCCGCAACGACACCGCCGATCGTCGGCTCCCCGCGTGTGCCCAGCAACGCGCGATGATCCATCGGCTCGAACGGCAGGCGCTGTCCCTCGGCCGACAGCGCTGACTCGACCTCGGCAAGCGGTGTACCCGCGCGCGCCACGATGGTCAGCGCGCCCGGCTCATAGAGGTCGATACCCGAAAGCCCGGCGGTCGAAAGCACCTCGCCCGTGACCGGCGCGCCCACCGGCCGCGTTCCGCCGCCGACAACCCTCAGC
>JBAVQZ010000358.1:0-6788 GCA_049694515.1 Paracoccaceae bacterium
CCTCCACGAAGACATAGGTCAGGTGCCGCACCTCCGGGCCGACGCCGACGCGCAGCGCGAAGAAGCCGACCTCGCGCCCCGCGGCGTCGATGAGGTAAAAGGAGGCGTCGTCGGGTTCGTTCAGCCATTTCTCCTGCCATTCGCGCGGATCGAAAGGATGCTTGGCGTTCGGATTCACCAGCGCGAGGTCGGTCGCGTCGGTCAGAAGCCGCGCGAGCGGGGCCAGGTCGAAGGGCGTGTTCGGACGGACGGTCAGCTCTGACATGGTCGACTCTCCGTTCGGCTCGTTCGGATGGGCGCCTCGCACAGATCCCGCATTTCTTCAACCACCGGTTCGTGGTGAAAGCGGATCATCAGCCGGACGCACGGCGTCCGCGGCCGGTGCGCGCTCGATTGGTAATGGCATGGTTTCGATACAAAAAAGCGGCGACGCCAGGGAGGAGGAAGGCGCCGCCGCTCTTGAAAGCGGCCGGTTCCAGGGAGGAGGAGGGAACCGTGCCGCATCTCTGCCGGGGTTGGGGCGCGATGCGCCCGGACCCCTTTTGGGAAGCCCGGCGACGCCAGGGAGGAGGAGAGGCGCCGCCGGTCTTGTCAGCGACGGGACCCAGGGAGGAGGAGGGGACCGCGCCGCATCTCTGTCGAGCTAAGGCGCATCCACGCCCGCACTCTGTTGTAAAAGGGCGACGACATCAGGGAGGAGGAAGATGCCGCCGCATTTTACAGAAGACCCAGGGAGGAGGAGAGGGCCCTCTGAAACCAATTCCTTACTTTGCGACCCCTTCGCCATAGGCGGCGTCCAGGGCCAGGCGACGGATCATCGAGCGGTCGATCCCCAGATCGGCCAGATCGCGGCTGTTGAGCGAATGAAGCTCGTCGAGCGTGCGGCGGTAAACGCGGCGGCGCTCCAGCTCGTCGCGGGTGACGCCGATAACCCGGCGAAACCATTCGCCAAGGCCGTGATTGCCGGAAACGATGTGCTGTGCGTGAGCCATTTGCTACCTCGTTTGTCTGTCTGCGTCGGGCGTCTTGTCCGTCGCTGTTAGGGCCAACATATTCCGATGCTGCGTTTGCACAATGACCGAATGGGCAATGCCGCCATGCAGAAAATGCATAAGTATTGCTGACGTATTTTTGGGCGCTTTCAGTTTCGTTTGCGCGCGCTTTGAGCGGTGTGCGAACGCCCTTGCCCTTGCCGGCAGGGTTGCCATGTTAGGCGCAAGGAAAAGGAGGCCCGAATGCCCGTAACACGCGACGCCATTCTCGACACGCTCAAACGCCTGACCCTTCCGGACGGGGGAGATCTGGTTTCGCGCGACATGGTGCGCGCGCTTACGGTCGAGGACGACACCGTCCGTTTCGTCATCGAGGTGGCGGATGCCGCCACCGCCGGGAAGATGGAGCCGGTCCGAAAGGCCGCGGAAGAGGCGGTGAAGCGCCTGCCCGAAGTGGACCAGGTCTCAGCGGTGCTGACGGCCCACGGCCCCGCGCCGAAACCCGCAGCCCCGAAAGAGGAGGCGCCAAGCCTGAAGATCGGCCGCCATCCCAGTCCCGGCGGGCCGCAGAAGATCGCTGGCGTGGACCGTATCCTCGCCGTGGCCTCGGGCAAGGGCGGCGTCGGCAAATCCACGGTCTCCTCGAACCTCGCCGTGGCGCTGGCGAAGCAGGGGCGTCGCGTCGGGTTGCTGGACGCCGATATTCACGGTCCCTCCCAGCCGCGCATGATGGGGGTCAGCAAGCGCCCGGCCTCGCCCGACGGAAAAACGATCATCCCCCTGCAGGCGCATGGCGTCACCATGATGTCGATCGGCCTGATGCTGAACCCGGACGAGGCGGTGATCTGGCGGGGTCCCATGCTGATGGGGGCGCTGCAACAGCTTTTGACCCAGGTGCAATGGGGCGATCTCGACGTGCTGATCGTCGATCTTCCGCCGGGCACCGGCGATGTTCAGCTTTCGTTGTGCCAGAAGACCGAGCTGACCGGGGCGCTGATCGTCTCGACCCCGCAGGACGTGGCGCTTCTGGACGCGCGCAAGGCGCTCAACATGTTCGAGAAGCTCAAGACCCCGGTTCTTGGCCTGATCGAGAACATGTCGTCCTATATCTGCCCGAAATGCGGGGAGGAGGCGCATATCTTCGGCCATGGCGGTGTGAAGGCCGAGGCCGAGAGGATCGGCGTGCCCTTCCTGGGCGAACTGCCGCTGGCGCTGGAAGTGCGCGAGGCGGGTGATGCCGGCACACCCATCGCCGCGGGCAACGGTCCGGCGGCCGAAGCCTATGCCAGGCTCGCCGAACGGCTGGTCGCTGGCGGGATGGCCTGATCGGTCACGGGAAAACATGGTATCGGCGTGATCCGGCTCCGGGTCACGTCCGATCGTCGCGAATCAACTCTTCGTAAAATCGCGTGATTCGGCTGAAAACGGCCGGTCCGGACGGGTGTCGAGCCGGAAATTCGTGGCAATTGGTCGTCGAATCTGATTTTTGTTGGGAATTCGCGGGAACGCAGGGTTGGAAATCGTCGCAACTATATATTGTGCCATTTAGGCGATAGATCACTACCTGCAGACAATTTTCAACAAAACCAATACCACACTTTGTTTTTTGGTCCTTTGAAGATCCACAATTTGTGCCGGCAGGTGTCGAAAAACATTGATTTCCATGAATTCCCATGGCATCCCTTGTTCATCGGATGAGGACGGGCTCAAGGGGCAAGCAAGACCCCACAAAAAACTAAAACAGGTTTCATACAGGCACCCGCTTTCACCGACCAAAGAGATCCGGCGCGCAAGCGAGCAGACATCCCCCCAGGTGGCATGTGCAGCCGGACACCCAGTGATGGGACGAGGGCGGCGAATTGGGCAGTGGCAGCAGCTCAATTCGCCGTTTTCGTCTCCGGGCCCCGGGAAGGGCGCGGTCGCAACAAGGAGCGTCGGGACAGTGGCGCGCAGATTCAGAGGCGAAAGCCGCCACAAGGTGGATGCGAAGGGCAGGGTGTCGATCCCGGCCCTTTTCCGCCGTGTGCTGGAGGCCGGCGACCCCGACTGGAAAGAGGGGCTGCGCCCCCAGCTTGTGATTGTCTACGGCGATCATCGCCGCAAGTACCTGGAATGCTATACGATCGAGGCGATCGACGAGGTCGACCGCAAGATCGCCGCGATGCCCCGCGGTTCGATGGAGCGGCGGATGCTGGAGCGGATGATCCACGGCCAGTCCCACCCGACCGAGGTGGACAATGACGGTCGCCTGGTCCTGCCGCAGAAGCTGCGTGACAAGATCGGACTTGAGGCGGAGGCGTTCTTCATAGCCTCTGGCGACACCTTCCAGATCTGGAAGCCGGAAACGTACGAGACCGAAGAGCTGGCCAAGACCGAGGCCTGGCTGGACGATCTGCCGCCCGATTTCGACCCTCTCTCGCTGCTGGACCGCGCGGGGGGCGACTGAGCGATGTCTGCCGCGGCGCATCCCTCACTCACTGGTTCCTCCCATGTCCCCGTCCTACTGCGCCCGCTTCTGGCGGCGGTGGCCCCGGTCCGGGGCCTTTGGCTTGACGGCACTTTCGGCGCCGGCGGATATGCCCGCGGCCTGCTGGAGGCCGGTGCCGACCGCGTGATCGGGGTGGATCGCGACCCGTCGGTCTTCGAGATGGCGAAGGGTTGGGCCGCGGACTGGGGCGACCGGCTGGTGCTGGTCGAAGGCATGTTTTCCCGGCTCGACACATATTCCGACGACCCGCTGGACGGCGTGGTGCTGGATCTCGGCGTATCGTCGATGCAGCTGGATCGGGCCGAGCGCGGTTTTTCCTTCGCCAAGGAGGGGCCGCTGGACATGCGGATGGGGCAAAGCGGCCCCTCGGCCGCCGACCTGGTCAACGAGGCCGACGAAAAGACGCTCGCCGACATCCTGTTTCAATATGGCGAGGAGCGCGCCTCGCGCCGGATCGCGCGCCGCATCGTCGAGACGCGCAAGACGGCCCCCTTCGAGACAACCGGTCAACTTGCCGCGGTGATCGAGAAATGCCTGCCGCGCCCGAAGCCGGGGCAGATTCACCCCGCGACGCGCAGCTTCCAGGCGATCCGCATCGCGGTTAACGACGAACTGGGCGAGCTGGTCGCCGGTCTTTCGGCAGCGGAGCGCGCGCTGAAGCCGGGCGGCAAGCTGGCCGTCGTCACTTTTCATTCGATTGAGGACCGCATCGTGAAGCGGTTTCTTCAGCTGCGGTCCGGCGGGGGTGGGCGGGGCAGCCGCTTCGCCCCGGAGATCGAGAGGGACACACCGCGCTTCACGCTGCTTTCGCGCCGCGCCATCGCGCCCGACGCGGCGGAAATGGACGAAAACCCGCGTGCCCGCTCGGCCAAGCTGCGGGTCGCGGAGCGGACCGAAGCGCCCGCCGGCGCCCCGGACCGCGCCGAGCTGGGACTGCCGGCACTGATGACTGGGGGGAATACTTGATGAGAAGCCTCTATTTCGTGCTGTCCGCGCTGGCGGTGATGGGGTTGGCCTTCTGGGCCTATCACGAGAATTACCAGACGCAGGAAGCCATCCGGGAGACCCAGGACCTTCAGCATGAGATAGGGCAGATGCGGGAGTCGTTGGCGATGCTCAAGGCGGAATGGGCCTATCTCAACCGGCCCGACCGGCTGCGCGAATTGGCGGATCTTAATTTCGACCGGCTTGGCCTGCTGCCGCTTCGCCCCGAACAGTTCGGCCTCGTCACGCAGGTGGCCTATCCTGCCAAGGGCCTGCCGCCGATCAGCGCCCCGGTCGATGTCGTCGGCGAAACGGGAGATCAGGAATGATCCGCACGCCGCTCCGCCCTCTTGCCCGCATCCTCGAGGCCCGCGCCAAGGGCGAGAACCCCGATGTGATCGAGCGCGAGAACCTGCGCCTGCGGCACGAGCAGATGCGCGACCAGGCCCGTACCCGGGCCGAGGGCCGCCTGCTGATGCTCGCCATGCTGTTTCTCGGGGCCTATCTTACCGTCGCCGTGCAGATGGCGGTCGTCGCGACCTCGGACCCCGAAGAGCCGCGCGTTGCCGGGTCGGGGGGCGAGATCCTGGCCCAGCGCGCCGACATCACCGACCGCAACGGCGAGGTGCTGGCCACCAACCTGGCCACGCATTCGCTGTATGCCCAGCCGCCACTGATGGTGGACAAGCTGCGCGCCGCGCATGAGTTGGTGAAGATATTCCCCGAATTGGACGAGGACCGGCTGGTCCGCCAGTTCACCGGAAAGCGAAAATTCCTATGGATTCGCAAGAAGATAAGCCCGGAGCAGATGCAGCTTGTGCATGACATCGGCGATCCCGGCCTGCTGTTCGGCCCGCGCGAGACGCGGCTCTATCCCAACGGCAAGCTCGCCGCGCATGTGCTGGGCGGCGCCAGCTATGGTCGCGAGGGCGTCAACGCGGCCGAGGTGATAGGCACCGCCGGCGTCGAGAAGGCGTTCGATTCCTACCTGCGCGACCCGGCCAATGGCGGCGAGCCGCTGCGCCTGTCGCTGGACCTTACCGTGCAGGCGGCCACCCGCCGTGTGCTTTTCGGCGGGATGAAGCTGATGCATGCCAAGGGCGCGGCCGCGGTGCTTATGGACGTCCACACCGGCGAGGTCGTGTCGATGGTCTCGCTGCCCGATTTCGATCCGAACGACCGCCCGCGGCCCCTGACCAAGGGCAATGCTTCGGACAGCCCGCTGTTCAACCGGGCGGTGCAGGGCCTTTACGAGCTGGGATCGACCTTCAAGATCTTCGCGGTCGGCCAGGCGCTCGAGGCAGGGCTGATAACCCCTGCCACGATGATCGACACCAAGGGGCCGCTGCGCTGGGGCAAGTTCAAGATCCATGATTTCCACGACTACGGCGCCGAGTTGTCGGTGACCGACGTGATCGTGGAAAGCTCCAACATCGGCGCGGCGCGGATCGCCCAGCAGATCGGGGCCGACCGACAGAAGGCGTTCCTGGACAAGCTGGGTCTGCTGACCCCCACGGATGTCGAGCTGGTCGAGGCGCCCGGCGCCGACCCGCTGAAGCCTGACAACTGGTCCGAGCTGTCGGCGATGACCATCTCCTACGGGCACGGGCTGTCGGACAGTCCGCTGCATCTTGCGGCGGCCTATGCCTCTCTGCTGAACGGTGGCACGCGGGTGCACCCCACGCTCCTGGCGGGCGGCCGCCCGGCAAGCGGCGAGCGGGTCGTTTCCGAAAAGACTTCCGAGCAGCTGCGCGCCATGCTCCGCCAGGTCGTGGTGCGCGGCACCGCCAGCTTCGGCGAGGTGCCCGGATATGCGGTGGGCGGCAAAACCGGCACCGCCGACAAGCCCGACCCGCATGGCGGCTATTATGACAAGAAGGTGATCGCCACCTTCGCCTCGGTCTTTCCCGCAAACGATCCGAAATACGTTCTGGTCGTAACGCTCGACGAACCCGAGGAAACCTCCGGTTCCGAGCCGCGCCGCACCGCCGGCTGGACCGCCGTGCCCGTCGCGGCCGAGATCATCCGCCGCACCGCGCCGTTGCTGGGGCTCAGACCACAGATTGAACCCCAGGCCGCCTTCGGGGTAACACTTGCAGGCAACTGAGGACCTTTGGGGGCACATATGGCAGGGCAGGTGCGCACGAAGACGCTGGCGGAACTGGGCCTGACCGCCAAGGCGGGGCGCGATGCACGGATCACCGGGCTGACAGTGGACAGCCGCAGGGTGGACAAAGGCGGACTGTTCGCGGCGATGCCGGGCACCAAGGTGCATGGCGCGAGTTTCATCGAGGCCGCGCTGCGGGCCGGCGCCGGGGCCGTCC
>JBAVQZ010000359.1:0-2445 GCA_049694515.1 Paracoccaceae bacterium
GGCGGCGCGTCACTTCGGGATTTCACGCGACAGCGTGCAGAAGATGTTGGCGTATTCGGTTCCGCCGGGCTACCGGCGCAAGGCGCCGATCAAGCGCCCGAAGCTGGATGGTTTCACCGAGATCATCGACACCTGGCTCGAAGAGGACCGCCGTGTCCCCCGCAAGCAGCGGCACACCGCCAAGCGTGTGTTTGAGCGGCTCCGAGACGAACACGGCTTCACCGGCTGCTACACGATCGTAAAGGATTACATTCGTGAGCATGACCGGCGCGGGCGCGAGATGTTCGTGCCGCTGACCCATGCGCCCGGGCATGCCCAGGCCGACTTCGGCGAGGCGATGGTCATCATCGGCGGCGTCGAGCAGAAGGCGCATTTCTTCGCCCTCGACCTGCCGCATAGCGATGCCTGCTACATCCGGGCCTATCCGGCGGCGACCTCCGAGGCCTGGGTCGACGGGCATGTTCATGCATTCGGCTTCTTCGGTCGCGTGCCGGTGTCGGTGCTCTACGACAACGACAGATGCCTTGTGGCGCAGATCCTGCCGGACGGCAGCCGCAAGCGGGCCAGGTTGTTCAGCGGGTTCCTGTCACATTACCTGCTCCGTGACCGCTATGGCCGACCCGGCAAAGGTAACGACAAAGGCAGTGTCGAGGGACTGGTCGGCTACGCCCGGCGCAACTTCATGGTGCCGGTGCCGCGGTTCCCCTCCTGGGAGGCCTTCAACGCCTCGCTGGAGGAACAATGCCGCAAGCGTCAGGGCGATACTCTGCGCGGCCACACCGAGACGATCGGCGCGCGCCTTGCCCGGGATCTCGACGTGATGGCGGAGCTGCCGCCAGCCCCCTTCGATGCCTGCGATCAGGCAAGCGGGCGGGTCAACTCGCAGGCGCTGGTGCGTTACAGGACCAACGACTATTCGGTGCCGGTCGCCTACGGCCACCGCGATGTCTGGCTGCGGGGCTATGTCGACGAGGTGGTGATCGGCTGCGGCGGCGATCTCATCGCCCGCCATCCGCGCAGCTATGAACGTGAGGATGTCGTCTTCGACCCGGTCCACTACCTTCCGCTGATCGAGAAGAAGATCAACGCGCTCGACCAGGCCGCGCCGCTGGCGGGCTGGGACCTGCCGCCCGAGTTCGCAACCCTGCGACGCCTGATGGAAGCACGCATGCTCAAGGCGGGGCGGCGGGAGTTCGTCCAGGTCCTGCGGCTACTGGAGGCCTTCGAGGTCGATGACCTGCATGCCGCCGTGAAGACGGCCCTGCGCATGGGGGCCAGCGGCTTCGACGCCGTCAAGCACCTGGTGCTGTGTCAGGTCGAGAAGCGACCGCCGAAGCTCGACCTCGACGTCTATCCCTACCTGCCGCGGGCCGAGGTCGGAAAGACCTCGGCGGCCAGCTACATGTGCCTGATCTCGGAGGAGGCCCGATGACCGACACCCCCGAGCTCCTGCTCGCCCACCACCTGAAGACATTGAAGCTGCCGACCTTCCTGAGGGAATACGACAAGCTCGCACGCCAGTGCGCCGCGGAGGGGCAAGACCACGTTCGCTTCCTGGCGCGCCTGGTGGAGCTGGAGTTGATCGACCGCGAACGGCGGATGGTCGAGCGCCGCATCAAGGCGGCGAAGTTCCCCGCCACGAAGAGCCTGGACAGCTTCGACTTCAAGGCCATTCCCAAGCTCAACAAGATGCAGGTGCTGGAACTGGCCCGCTGCGAATGGGTCGACCGACGCGAGAATGTCATCGCCCTCGGGCCGAGCGGCACCGGCAAGACCCATGTCGCCCTGGGCCTCGGACTGGCCGCCTGCCAGAGGGGCCTTTCCGTCGGCTTCACCACCGCCGCCGCATTGGTCCACGAGTTGATGGAGGCCCGCGACGAGCGCCGCCTCCTGCGCCTGCAAAAGCAGATGGTCGGATACAAGCTCCTGATCATCGACGAGCTGGGCTTCGTGCCCCTGAGCAAGACCGGCGCCGAACTGCTGTTCGAACTGATCTCGCAGCGCTACGAGCGGGGCGCCACCATGATCACCAGCAATCTGCCCTTCGACGAATGGACCGAGACCTTCGGCTCCGAGCGTCTCACCGGCGCGCTGCTCGACCGGCTCACCCACCATGTCCACATCCTCGAGATGAACGGCGACAGCTATCGGCTCGCCCAAAGCCGCGCCCGAAACAACGTCAAAGCGAATTGAAGCCATCGCAGGATTGGTCCTGACGGACCAACGCGCCCCGGCAAGCCGCCAGCTATGTGAAGAGCGCAGCTGCCGGGGCGCGAAGCGTTCCCTCCGCTTCAATCCCATGCCCTCTCAGGTGGCAGACTTTTGCTCCGCCCCGTGGCCGGCTTTTGCTCCGCCGTTGACAGCCGAGTGCGTCCTTCTACGACTTCTGCCGCAGGACTGGTATCGCTCCGGTGCCCGGGCGGCGCGGGTGGTATGACCAGAAAC
>JBAVQZ010000360.1:0-5816 GCA_049694515.1 Paracoccaceae bacterium
GTTCACAACACCGCGGCGCTGGGGCGGCTGATCTATGACCAGTATATCTACCTGTTCCAGGTGGCGGGGCTGATCCTTCTGGTGGCGATGATCGGCGCGATCGTGCTGACGCTGCGCCATCGTCCCAACGTCAAGCGGCAGGACATCCTGGCGCAGATGTATCGCGACCCGGCCAAGGCGATGGAACTGAAGGACGTGAAGCCGGGGCAGGGACTGTAGCGCCCCGTGCGCGCCCCGGACGGCGGGGCGCTGAATGACAGAAATCGGGCGCGGACCCGGAGGGACGACATGATTGGATTGCACCACTATCTGGCCGTTGCGGCCGCCCTGTTCGTCATAGGGATTTTCGGCATCTTCCTGAACCGGAAGAACGTCATCGTCATCCTGATGTCGATCGAGCTGATGCTGCTGGCCGTCAACATCAACCTCGTCGCGTTCTCGGCCTTCCTGGGCGACATGGTGGGGCAGATATTCGCGCTGTTCGTGCTGACCGTCGCCGCCGCCGAGGCCGCGATCGGGCTGGCCATCCTGGTCTGCTTCTTCCGTACCCGTGGCACGATCGACGTCGAAGACATCAACGTGATGAAGGGATAAGCGAGCATGACATCCATCATCCTCTTCGCCCCGCTCATTGGCGCGATCATCGCGGGGTTCGGCTGGCGCATCATCGGCGAACGGGCCGCGATGTGGGTGAGCACGGGCCTTTTGTTCCTGGCCGCGTTCCTCAGCTGGATCGTTTTCCTGAGCTTCGACGGCACGACCGAGCATATCCAGATCATGCGCTGGATCGAGAGCGGCTCGCTGGCGGCGGACTGGTCGATCCGGCTGGACCGGCTGACGGCGATCATGCTGATCGTGGTGACGACGGTCTCCAGCCTCGTGCATCTCTACAGCTTCGGCTACATGGCGCATGACGAGAATTTCCGCGAGGGCGAGAGCTACAAGCCACGCTTCTTCGCCTATCTGTCGTTCTTCACGTTCGCGATGCTGGCACTGGTGACGGCCGACAACCTGGTGCAGATGTTCTTCGGCTGGGAAGGGGTCGGGCTGGCGTCCTACCTGCTGATCGGCTTCTACTTCCGCAAGCCAAGCGCCAACGCCGCCGCGATGAAGGCGTTCATCGTCAACCGGGTGGGTGATTTCGGCTTCGCTCTCGGTATCTTCGCGCTGTTCTTCCTGGTGGACGGCATCAATTTCGACACGGTCTTCGCCGCGGCGCCCGAGCTGGCCGACACCCAGCTTTCCTTCCTCTGGACGGACTGGAACGCGGCCAACCTGGTGGCGTTCCTTCTGTTCGTCGGCGCCATGGGCAAATCGGCGCAGCTGTTCCTGCACACCTGGCTGCCCGACGCGATGGAGGGTCCGACGCCGGTCTCGGCCCTGATCCACGCCGCGACGATGGTGACGGCGGGGGTGTTCCTTGTCTGCCGCATGTCGCCGCTGATGGAATTCGCGCCGCATGCGATGGCATTCGTCAGCTTCATCGGCGCCAGCACCGCGTTCTTCGCAGCAACCGTGGGGCTGGTGCAGAATGACATCAAGCGGGTGATCGCCTATTCGACCTGTTCGCAATTGGGCTACATGTTCGTGGCGGCGGGCTCCGGCGTCTATTCGGCGGCGATGTTCCACCTGCTGACACACGCCTTCTTCAAGGCGATGCTGTTTCTCGGCGCGGGCTCCGTCATCACCGCGATGCATCACGAGCAGGACATGCGCGCCTATGGCGGCCTGCGCCACAAGATCCCTTACACCTTTTGGGCTATGATGATCGGGACGCTGGCGATCACCGGTGTCGGCATCCCCTTCTCGGGCGAGGTGCTGGGCCTGCCGATCGGCTTTGCAGGTTTCCTGTCGAAGGATGCCATCATCGAAAGCGCATGGGGCGCGGGCGGCGCGGGCTATGCCTTCTGGATGCTGGTGATCGCCGCGGCCTTCACCGCCTTCTATTCCTGGCGGCTGATGTTCATGACCTTCTACGGCGCGCCCAAGGGGGACAAGCACACCCACGATCACGCGCATGAAAGCCCCAACACGATGCTGATTCCGCTGGGCGTTCTGGCGATCGGCGCGGTGCTGGGCGGCATGGTCTGGTACAACTCCTTCTTCGGGGATCATGCCCAGGTGAACCGCTTCTTCGGCATCCCGCATGCCGAGATGGCCGCATCCGCCGAGGGCGGGCATGGCGAGGCCGCCACCGGCGAGACCGGCCAGCAGGCCAACGGCACCCCGGCCGCGGACGGCACGCATGCCGCTGCCGTGCGGCCGGGTGAGGGCGGCATCTTCATGGGGCCGGACAACCACGCGATGGAAACCGCGCATGAGGCCCCCACCTGGGTCAAGCTCTCGCCCTTCATCGCGATGCTGCTCGGCTTCGGCACGGCCTTCTGGTTCTACATCGCCAATCCTGCGCTTCCCAGGCAACTGGCCGAGATGCAGCGCCCGCTCTACCTGTTCCTGCTGAACAAGTGGTATTTCGACGAGATCTACGCCTTCCTCTTCGTGCGGCCCGTCCGATGGATCGGCGGTTTCCTGTGGCGGCGCGGCGACGGTGACGTGATCGACGGCTCGATCAACGGCGTGGCGATGGGCATCGTGCCCTTCTTCACCCGGCTCGCGGGGCGGGCACAGTCCGGCTACATGTTCCATTATGCATTCGCCATGGTGCTGGGGGTCGTGATCCTCGTCACCTGGATGTCCATCGGCGGGGGGGCTCAGTGATGGAAAACCTGCTTTCCATGATCACCTTCATCCCGCTGATCGCGGCCCTCGTGCTGGCCGTGTTCCTGCGGGGCGACGACGAGGCGGCGCAGCGCAATGCCAAGTGGGTGGCGCTGATCGCGACCTCCTTCACCTTCCTGGTGTCTCTGTTCCTGCTGTTCGGCTTCGACCCGTCCGACACGGGCTTCCAGTTCGTGGAGGAGCGCGACTGGCTGATCGGGCTGAAATACAAGATGGGGGTGGACGGCATCTCGATCCTGTTCGTGATGCTCACGACCTTCCTGATGCCGATCACAATCGCGGCCTGCTGGAACGTCACGCACCGCGTGAAGGAATACATGATCGCCTTCCTCGTGCTGGAAACGCTGATGCTGGGCGTGTTCTGCGCGCTGGACCTGATCCTGTTCTACCTGTTCTTCGAAGGCGGCCTGATTCCGATGTTCCTGATCATCGGCATCTGGGGCGGCAAGAACCGGATCTATGCCTCGTTCAAGTTCTTCCTCTACACCTTCCTCGGCTCGGTGCTGATGCTGGTCGCGATGATCGCGATGTATGTCGATGCCGGGACCACCGATATTCCGACGCTGCTGAACCACCAGTTCTCGGCCACCGCGATCAGCTTCCTGGGCTGGCAGGTGCCGGGGGGGCTGCAGACCTTCCTGTGGCTGGCCTTCTTCGCCAGCTTCGCGGTGAAAATGCCGATGTGGCCGGTGCATACCTGGCTGCCCGACGCGCACGTTCAGGCGCCCACGGCCGGGTCGGTCGTGCTGGCGGCGATCCTGCTGAAGATGGGCGGTTACGGCTTCCTGCGCTTCAGCCTGCCGATGTTCCCGGTCGCCTCGGACAACCTGGCGCCGCTGATCTTCTGGATGTCGGCGATTGCCATCGTTTACACGTCGCTTGTGGCGCTGGCGCAGACCGACATGAAAAAGCTGATCGCCTATTCGTCGGTGGCGCATATGGGCTATGTCACGATGGGCATCTTCGCGGCCAACCAGCAGGGCGTGGACGGCGCGATCTTCCAGATGCTCAGCCACGGCTTCGTGTCCGGCGCGCTGTTTCTTTGCGTTGGCGTGATCTATGACCGGATGCACACCCGCGAGATCGAGGCCTATGGCGGGCTGGTGAACCGGATGCCTGCCTATGCGCTTGTCTTCATGCTGTTCACCATGGCCAATGTCGGCCTGCCGGGCACCAGCGGGTTCGTCGGCGAATTCCTCACGCTGATGGGCATCTTCCAAGTCAACACCTGGGTGGCCGCGGTCGCCGCGACCGGGGTGATCCTGTCGGCGGCCTATGCGCTGTGGTTGTATCGCCGCGTCGTGTTCGGCGATCTGATCAAGGAAAGCTTGCGCGCGATCACCGACATGACCAGCCGCGAGAAGGCGATCTTTGCGCCGCTGGTGGCCATGACCCTGCTGCTGGGCGTTTATCCGAGCCTCGTGACCGACATGATCGGCCCCTCGGTCGAGGCCCTCGTCTCCAACCACCAGACGGCGCTTCTTGAAAACGATGCCGCCGTCCGGCTTGCACAGAACTGAAGGGGAGAGTGATGATCTCTGCCGATATTTCCGTCATGCTGCCCGAAATCCTGCTGGCGGTCTATGCGATGGCGGCGCTGATCTTCGGTGTCTATACCGGCAAGGACGGCACGACGACGCTGCTGACCTGGGTCACCGCCCTTGTCTTCGTGGTGATCGCACTGTGGATCAGCTCGAACGGCGGTGTGGCCGAGACGGCCTTCAACGGGGCCTTCGTGGCCGACGGGTTCGCGCGGTTCGCCAAGATCGTGATCCTGATCTCGGCCGCCTCGGTGCTGGTGATGAGCCAGGACTACATGGCGCGACACGGCCTCGGCCGGTTCGAGTTTCCGATCCTGGTTGCGCTGGCCGTGGTTGGCATGATGCTGATGGTGTCCGCGGGCGATCTGATCCTGCTCTACATGGCGCTGGAACTTCAGTCGCTGTCACTATACGTCATCGCCGCGTTTCGCCGCGACAGCCCCAAATCGACCGAGGCGGGCCTGAAATACTTCATCCTCGGCGCGCTGTCCTCGGGGATGCTGCTTTACGGCGCCTCGCTGACCTATGGCTATGCGGGCACCACGCTGTTTTCCGGCATCATAGAGACCGCGAGCACGGGGAATCTGTCGCTGGGCCTTTTGGTCGGCCTGATCTTCCTGATCACCGGGCTGGCCTTCAAGATTTCCGCCGTGCCGTTCCACATGTGGACGCCGGACGTTTACGAGGGCTCGCCCACGCCGGTCACCGCCTTCTTCGCCACCGCGCCGAAAATGGCCGCGATGGGCCTGTTCGCCCGGCTGCTTTTCGGCGCGTTCGGCACCGTGACGCATGACTGGGGGCAGGTGCTGGCGCTGTTGTCCCTGTTGTCCATGTTCCTGGGCGCCATCGCCGCGATCGGCCAGACCAACATCAAGCGGCTGATGGCCTATTCCTCGATCGCGCATATGGGCTATGCGCTGATGGGGCTGGCGGCGGGCACGGCCGAGGGCGTGCAGGCGATGCTGATCTACATGGCGATCTATGTCACGATGAGCGTCGGCACCTTCGCCTTCATCCTGTCTATGGAGAAGGACGGCCAGCCGGTCACCGACATCTCGGCGCTGAACATGTATTCCGCGCGCGAACCGCTGCGGGCGCTGGCGTTGATGGTGCTGCTGTTCAGCCTGGCGGGCGTGCCGCCGCTGGTGGGCTTCTTCGGGAAGTTCTACGTGGTCAAGGCGGCCGTCGATTCCGACCTGACATGGCTGGCGATCTCGGGCGTCGTCGCCTCTGTCATCGGCGCCTTCTACTATCTGCGGATCATCTTCTACATGTATTTCGGGGACGAGAAGAAAGCCGGGCTCGACGGCGGAATGAACCCGCTGCTCTGGGGCTTCCTGATGGTCTCGGCGGCGATCATGGTGGTCGGCGTGATCAACCTCTTCGGGGTCGAGGGCGCGGCCCTCGCCGCGGCGCAAACCCTTGTCAACTGACGCTTGGCCGGCGGGCTATGCGCGGCTGGAGCTGAAGGAGACCGACAGCACCAATGCCGAGGCCGCCCGCCGCCGCGACGCGCTGACCGGCCCGACCTGGATC
>JBAVQZ010000361.1:0-3130 GCA_049694515.1 Paracoccaceae bacterium
GCGGTGGCCCGCGTCGCGCGCAGCGCGGGGGCGAGGATCTCGGCGGTGCGCGGCTATGGCGAGCGCAATCCGGTGGCCAGCAATTCGACCGCCGCGGGCATGGCCAAGAATCGCCGCGTCGAAATCATCTGTATTCCTTGAGGGGGCGGGACCATGAAGATCGTCAGGACAATCGCACTGCTCGCCGCCGCCGCCTCTCTAGCGGCCTGCGACGCGCCGAAACAGAACAAGACCGTGGACAATTTCGTCGATCACAAGGATCTGAAGGACCTGAAGGCCGGCATCTGGGTCGATCCGACTGGATGTGACCAATGGATGATAGATGACGGCGCCGAGGGCTATCTGTCTGCGAGGCTGGACAAATACGGCAAGCCGGTATGCTCGGGTGCGGCGCCGCCTACCTATACGGTCGGGCCGTTCAAGGACGGCTCGGAAGTGCCCGATCCGGTCTGAAACAGCCCGGTTTCCACGCGTACCGATCGCGGGGCCAAGTGCGCCCCGCGGTCTTTTTTGTTTCATTTCCGTGAAACGACGCTGCTAGAGCTTGCGCAAGAGGGCAGGGATCGCCACCATATCTATTGAGTGGCTTTAAACAACGGAGTCGTTATTGGGCATCAGCGCTCTGACACCCCCGCCTCACGCCGAAGACGTCCACGAGACGCTTCTGGAGTTTCCCGACAACCGTCTGCTGATCGACCTGTGCGGAGAGTTCGACCGCAATCTCGCGCAGATCGAACACGGGCTGGATGTGCATATCCTGCGCCGCGGCAACCAGCTTGCCGTCGTCGGCGAGGGGGAGGCGCGCGGCCAGGCGGCGATGGTGCTGCAGCAGATATATGGCCGGCTGGAGGCGGGCAAGCCGCTGGAGGCGGGCGACATAGACGCCATCATCCGGCTGGGCGACGACGAGCAGAACGCCGCACGCGACGGCGACCAGATGGAGATGTTCCAGGGCGGCCGGGTCGAAATCAAGACACGCAAGAAGACGGTGGAGCCGCGCACCGAGGCGCAGAAGGCCTATGTCCGTGCGCTTTATGCCAACGAGCTGGCCTTCGGCATCGGTCCGGCCGGCACCGGCAAGACCTATCTCGCCGTGGCGGTGGCGGTGAACATGTTCATCGGCGGTCATGTGGACCGGATCATCCTGTCCCGTCCGGCGGTCGAGGCGGGCGAGCGGCTGGGGTTCCTGCCCGGCGACATGAAGGAGAAGGTCGATCCCTACATGCAGCCGCTCTATGACGCGCTGAACGATTTCCTTCCCGGCAAGCAGCTTGCCAAGCTGATGGAGGAGAAGCGGATCGAGATCGCGCCGCTGGCCTTCATGCGCGGGCGCACCCTTTCCAACGCCTTCGTCGTGCTGGACGAGGCGCAGAATGCCACGACGATGCAGATGAAGATGTTCCTCACCCGCCTGGGCGAGGGCTCGCGCATGGTGGTGACCGGCGACCGCAGCCAGGTGGACCTGCCGCGCGGCGTGGCCTCGGGCCTGTCGGACGCCGAGGGGCTGTTGAGCGGGATCGACAACATCTCGTTCAACTATTTCACCGCGAAGGACGTCGTGCGTCATCCGCTGGTGGCGAAAATCATCGAGGCGTACGACAAGGCCGATGTCTGATCTGGTCGAGACGCTCGTCGAGGACGCGCGTTGGGACGGGGTGGGCCTGCCGGCGCTGGCCGAGCGCGCCTGCCGCGCCACGTTGTCGCATCTTGACCTGCCGCCCGGCGGGTTCGAGATAAGCCTTCTGGGGTGCGACGACGCGCGGATCGCCGTTCTGAACGCCGATTTCCGCGACAAGCCGACGCCGACCAATGTGCTGTCCTGGCCGGACCGCGACCTTGCCGCCGGGATCGACGGCCATGTGCCGGACAGGCCCGAGCCGGGCGCTGAGGCCATGCCGCGAGAACTGGGCGACATTGCCATCGCGTGGGAAACCTGCGCCCGCGAGGCGGAGGCGCAGGACAAGCCGATGGCCGATCACGTCACGCATCTGCTGGTGCATGGTTGCCTGCATCTGTTGGGTTATGATCACATAAGGCCCCGCGATGCCGTCCTCATGGAGGGTATCGAGGTGGAAATACTTGCAAGACTGGGTATCGCTGACCCATATGAGTGAGTACGGGCACCGTTGCCCGGAACATCTGGTAAGGAAAAATGGGCGAAGACACCGACGGGTCGTCTACGGCAGCGCAAGGCGCGCCGGATACTGAAACGGACGAGAAGCGCGGCTGGCTCAGCCGCCTGACCGGGGCCTTCGGCGCCCCGCAATCTACCGATGAAGACGAGGACGGGCCGGGATCGGCCAATGGCGGCCAGACACCGGCGGGCCCCTTGCCCGTCGGCATGGGAAACCTGCGCCGGATGCGGGTCGAGGACGTGGCGCTGCCCAAGGTCGAGATCGTGGCCGTCCCCCTCGACATCAGCAAGTCGGACCTGGTCAAGGTGTTCCGCGACAGCGGCATGACCCGGTTGCCGGTCTATGACGGTACGCTGGATACGCCGGTGGGGATGGTTCACCTGAAGGATTTCGCGCTGCGCTACGGTTTCAATGGCAAGGGCGAGGATTTCTCGCTGAAGCCGCTGTTGCGACCGTTGCTGTACGCGCCGCCATCGATGCCGATCGGCGTGCTGCTGCAGAAGATGCAGAACGAGCGGCGGCACATGGCGCTGGTCATCGACGAATACGGCGGCGTCGACGGCCTGCTGACGATCGAGGACCTGATCGAGCAGGTCGTGGGCGAGATCGAGGACGAGCACGACGTGGCCGAGGGCGTTTTCTGGACCCAGGAAAAGCCCGGCGTCTATCTGGTGCAGTCGCGCACCCCGCTGGAGGAGTTCGAGGCCGAGCTCGGCTTCCGCCTGGCCGACGAAGAGGACGAGGACGAGATCGACACGCTGGGCGGGCTGGTCTTCATGATGATCGGTCGGGTGCCCGCGCGCGGCGAGGTCATCGCGCATGACAGCGGCATCCAGTTCGAGGTCGTCGATGCCGATCCGCGTCGCATAAAGCGGCTGCGCGTACGCCTGCCCGAGGCCAAGGACCACTGATCCCGATGAAGGCGCGCCTCGCCCCGCTCACCGACGGTCGGGCGCGCTGGACGGCGCTGGCCGCGGCGTTCGGCTGCGGTGTTC
>JBAVQZ010000362.1:0-2061 GCA_049694515.1 Paracoccaceae bacterium
GCCGCGACACGCGCGGCCTCCAGCCCGGCCGGCCCGGCCCCCACGATCAGCACGGATTTTGGTGTCTCGTCCCGGACGAACCGGTCGCCGCCCCAGTCATGCTCGAAGCCCACCGATGGATTTACGAGACAGGAAATCCAGTAATCGCGCCCCCGCCGACCCCAGCATTGCTGGTTGCAGGACAGACAGCCGCGGATGTCTTCGGCCCGGCCCGCCGCGGCCTTGGCCACGAGATGCGGATCGGCGATCTGGCCACGTACGATCGACACCAGGTCCGCCTCGCCCGCGCCCAGCACGGTATCGGCGTTCTCGGGCGTGCGGATATGGCTTTCGGCTGTCACCAGTGCATGTTTCACAACCGTCTTGAGCCGGGCTGCCAGATCGACGCCGAGCTTTTCTGGATAGAGGAAGGTCGGCATCAACTTGTGGAAGTCGAAATAGCTGCCCGAGCCACAGGTGGCATAGTCCATCAGCCGCTCGGCATCGTGCAGTGCGACGATTTCGGCCATGTCCTCGCGGCTCAGCGCGGCCTCGACATCCGGTTCGTCGTTGACCGCCAGCCCAATGATGAAGTCATCGCCACAGGCGTCGCGGATGCGGCGCAGGATTTCGCGCGAAAACCTTGTGCGGTTTTCCAGCGAGCCGCCCCATCGGTCGGTGCGCCTGTTGGAAAAGCCGGTCCAGAACTGGTCCAGCAGGCAGTGATAGGCGGCCCAGACCTCGACCCCGTCGAAGCCCGCCCTTTGGCAACGGATCGCGGCATCGACAAAGGCCTGGATGGTTTCGTCGATCTCGGCCTCGCTCATCGCGTGGCTGCCGTCGCTGTCGTGCCAACTGGGCCCGCCCGAGGGCGACCAGGCCGCGTGCCAGCTGTTGTCCTGATCGCCGTGTGCGCCGACGTGGTAAAGCTGCTGGATCATCACCGCGCCCTCAGCCTTGCAAGCCTCGGTCAATCGCCTGAAATGCGGGATAACGTCATTTGACCCGGGGCGGAAATTGCCGCGGGTCAGAACCGCCGCCGGATGCACCGGCATCGGTTCCACGACGATCATCGCCGCCCCGCCGATGGCGCGCTCGCGATAATAGGCGATATGCCGGTCGCCGGGAAGGCCGTCCTCGGCCATGTTGGTGGTGTGCGCACCGAAAACCACGCGGTTCTTCAGCGTCTTGTGGCGCAGTTGCGTCGGCTTGAAGACATGGCGAAAGCGCATCGGGTCACTTCCAAGTGGGTCGCACCGAATCAGATGTCCTTGACCAGCCGCAGCGCGTCATAGATCGCGGCGTGGGTATTGCGCGCGCTGACCGCATCGCCGATGCGAAACAGCTGGAACCGGCCCTCGGGGTTGCGGCGCAGGGATTGCGGGCGCCCGTCGATCAACGCGTCCTGATCCACCGCCCCGCCGTTCGACGAGAATGGTTTCAGATCGAAATAGAGATCGTCCAGCGGTAGCGTACCGTAATTCACCACCACCTGGTCATAGATCTGTTCGGTCTGCAGATCGCTGTAATCCGTGCCGATCAGGGCCTTCAACCGGTTGCCGTCGCGGGACACGCCCAGCAGGCGGCGGGTGACGGTGAATGTCACGTCCTTGTCCTGCAGCGCCCGCATATAGGGCACAAGGTTCATCGCCATGATGTCGGGCGAAAAGACGCGGTCGGGCGTCATGACCTCGACCGTCGCGCCCGCGTTGGCGGCGATCTCGGCGGCCTGAAGCGCGGGGTGATCGCCGCTTTCGTCGTAGATCAATACTTTCGCCCCGGGCTTCACATCCCCCGAGATCAGATCCCAGGCCGAGACGACGAGGTCCTGCTCGCCACGGGTCTCGTAAAGCTCCATGTTGGGCATGCCGCCGGTGGCGACGATCACCACGTCGGGGGTCTCGGCCGTCACGTCCGCGGCCTCGGCCCAGGAATTGAAGCGGAACTCCACGTCGCGGGCGGCGCATTGCGCCATGCGCCAGTCGACGATCGAGATCATCTCGCGCCGGCGGGGGCTTTGTGCGGTCAGGCGGACCTGCCCGCCGGGGTCGGCGGCGGCCTCGAAAACGGTCACGTCATGGC
>JBAVQZ010000363.1:0-2944 GCA_049694515.1 Paracoccaceae bacterium
GATCAGCGCATAGATCACCGGGGCGGTGAGGACGACCAGCGGCCGGGTGCGGCGCAGGAAACTGAGAAGGCTTTCGCGCGCCGCGCGGTGGGCGCGGCGGATGTCGGCGTCGAACTCGACCCGCCCGCGCCGGATGCGATAGCCGAACTGCTTGCGGCGTTCCTCGAACTCGTCTTCAAGCGCCGCCTCCGCCTCGCGGATGCGGGCGGCGAGTTGCTGTATGCGTGTGGCCATGGCCCCGAGCCTCCGTCAGATGCGGCCTGCGCCGCCCGAACCGGACGGCGCAGTCGGGACCATGGCGCAATCAGACGATTTCGACCAGTTCAATGTCGAAGGTCAGGTCCTTGCCGGCCAACGGGTGGTTGGCGTCCAGCACCACCTGCGCGTCGGTGACCTCGGCGACGACGACGGGCATCACCTGCCCTTCGGGCGTTTGCAGTTGGAGCTGGGTGCCGACCTCGAGCGGAATGTCCTCGGGCACCTGCTCGCGCGGGATGGCCTGCTTGGCCTCGGGGTTGTGATCGCCATAGGCGTCGCCCGCGGCCACCTCGACGGTCTTCTTTTCGCCGGCCGCCATGCCGGGAACAGCGCTGTCGAGGCCGGGAATGATTTCGCCGGAGCCGACGGTGAATTCCAGCGGGTCGCGGTCGGCCGAGCTGTCGAAGGTGGTGCCGTCGGCCAGAGTGCCGGTGTAATGGATGCGAACCTTGTCGCCCGGTTTAACCTGGGTCATCGCGTCTCTCTTTCGGGTGCTTGATATGGGTTTGCAGAGGCCGCGCACGCCGCGCAGGTGCTCTGAGCGTCACCAGAGTCTAGGTAACGATTCGCGGATGTAAACCCCGGGCGCCCGCGTCCGCAGGGGTTATTTTGGGCGCGCGGCCCCCTTTCCGTCTTGCCGGGGCTGTGCCAATCTCCGCCCGAAAAGGAGAGGTCATGACCATCACCACCTGCATTTTCGACGCCTACGGCACGTTGTTCGACGTCGCCGCCGCCGCGCGCGAGGCCGCCGAAGAGCCGGACAATGCCGCGCTGTCGGACATCTGGCCGAAACTGGCCGAGGACTGGCGGCAGAAACAGCTGCAATATTCATGGCTGCGGGCCGTGACCGGCGCGCATGCCGATTTCTGGCAGGTCACGCAGGACGGTCTGGACTGGGCCATGGAGGCGGCGGGGCTGGGCGATGCCCCCGAGCTGCGCGAGCGGCTGCTGGCGCTTTACTGGGAGCTTTCGGCCTATCCCGAGGTGCCGGGGATGCTGGCGCAGCTCAAGCGCGATGGCAGGGCCACGGCGATCCTGTCCAACGGATCGCCCGCGATGCTGGAGGGCGCTGTCGCCTCGGCCGGAATCGGCGACATGCTGGACGACGTGCTGTCGGTGGAAAGCGTCGGCGTGTTCAAGCCGCACCGCTCGGTCTATGACCTGGTCGGCAAGCGCTTCGGCTGCGCGCCGGGCGAGGTTCTGTTCGTTTCGTCGAACGGCTGGGACGCGGCGGCGGCCAGCGGCTATGGCTTCACCACCGCCTGGGTCAACCGCGTCGGCGCGCCGATGGACCGCCTGCCTTGGTGCCCGGCGCATGTGCTGCCCGATCTGACCTCGATACCCGATCTCGCCGGAGGACTCTGATGCAGCATTTCACGGCCGATGACGGGGCGCGGATCGCCTACCGCGACAGCGGGCGGGGCCAGCCTCTTCTTTGCCTCGCCGGCCTGACCCGCAACGCCAGCGATTTCGACTATCTCGCGCCGCATCTTTCGGGCGTGCGGATGATCTGCATGGATTACCGCGGGCGCGGCGCGTCGGACTGGACCGGGGCCGACAGCTATACGGTGCCGCGCGAAGGGGCGGATGCGCTGGAGCTTCTGGATCACCTGGGGCTGGACGGCGTGCCGATCCTGGGAACCTCGCGCGGCGGCCTGGTGGGCATGTTCATGGGCGCCACCGCGCCCGAGCGGGTGACGGGGCTGTGCCTGAACGACGTGGGCCCGGTGATCGGCCGCGCGGGGCTGGAGCGGATCTTCGAATATGTCGGCCGCAACCCCAAGGCGCACAGCTATGACGAGCTGGCCGCCGCCCTGCCCCGGCTGATGAAGGGCTTCGAGAACGTGCCCGAGGGCCGCTGGGCCGACGAGGTGCGCCACCACCATGTCGAGACGGCCGAGGGGCTGAAGATCAATTACGACCCGGCCCTGCGGGATGCGTTCCTGGCCACCTTCGAGGCGGGCGACCCCGATCTCTGGCCCCTGTTCGACGCGCTGGCCGAAAAACCGCTGGCGCTGATCCGCGGCGCCAACTCGGACCTGCTGACACCCGAGATCGCGGCCGAGATGCGCCGCCGACGCCCCGACATGATTTTCGCCGAGGTGCCGGACCGTGCGCATATCCCCTTCCTGGACGAGCCTGCGGCGCTGAAGGCGATCCGCGCCTTCCTGGAGGCGGTTGGATGAACATCGACATGATCGAGGCCGCCGCCGCGCGGCTGGCGGGACGGGTGCGGCGCACGCCGCTGCTGAGCTCGCCTTTCCTGGACGAAATCGCCGGGCGGCACGTGCTGGTCAAACCCGAATGTCTGCAGCATACCGGCTCGTTCAAGTTCCGCGGTGGCTGGTCGGCGGTCTCCGCCCTGCCCGAGGACGTCCGGAAATGCGGCGTCATCGCCTTTTCCTCGGGCAATCACGCACAGGGCGTGGCCTTCGCGGCACGCGAGCATGGCATCCCGGCGGTGATCGTCATGCCTTCGGACGCGCCGCGCCTGAAGATCGCCAACACCCGCGGGCTGGGTGCCGAGGTCGTGCTTTACGACCGCGCGGAGGAGGACCGCGACGCGATCGGCGCGCGCCTGGCGGACGAGCGCGGGCTGACCCTGATCAAGCCCTTCGACGAGCCGCAGGTGATCGCGGGCCAGGGCACCGCCGGGCTGGAGATCGCCGAACAGGCAGCCGAGGCC
>JBAVQZ010000364.1:0-1573 GCA_049694515.1 Paracoccaceae bacterium
TCCCAATAGGTCGCCTCGTGCTCCTCCTCGATCTCGGGGCGCAGGCGGCGGCGGTTGTGATAATGGATCTGCATCCCGAAGGCCCGCGCACGGCGCGCCAGCGCCTGGCCGATCCGCCCCATGCCCAGGATGCCCAGCCGCCGCCCGCCGACGCGCCCGCCCATGAAGGCTGTGGGCGCCCAGCCCTTCCACTGGCCCGACTGCATCATCGCCAGCCCTTCCGGGATGCGCCGCGTGACGGCCAGTATCAGCGCCATCGTCATGTCGGCGGTGTCCTCGGTCACCACGCCGGGGGTGTTGGAGACCAGGATCCCCCGCTGACGCGCGGTCTGCACGTCCAGATGATCCACGCCCGCGCCGTAGTTGGCGATCAGCTTCAGCCGGTCGCCGGCGCGGCTCAACATGCTCTGGTCGATCGTGTCGGTGACAGTGGGCACCAGCACGTCGGCGCGCTGCATCGCCTCCACAACCGCCTCGCGCGACATCTTTTCATCGGTCTCGTTGAGCTCGACATCGAAGAGCTCCTTCATCCGGGTCTCGACGACCTCGGGCAACCGTCGCGTCACGACAACACTCAGGCGTTGAGCGGGCATTCGGCGCCTCCTCGTTCTTTCCAATGCGCGGCCATAGTGGCAAAGTGATCCACATCGGGGCAAGGCACAAGACCTCGCGGACAAAGCGGGCCGAAAGACCTTGAGCAGCAGAAAAGGCGGGGCAGCGATGCGGGTATTTCTGGCGATACTGGCACTGTGCGTGCTGGCGGGCACGGGCGCGTGGGCGACCGAGCGCGGGCCCGAGACGAACCTGCCGCTGCCGCGGTTCGTGTCGCTGAAGGCAAGCGAGGGATACGCCCGTCACGGGCCCGGGACGACCCATCGAATCGACTGGGTCTACAAGCACCGCCACCAGCCGCTTGAGATCACCGCCGAGTACGGTCACTGGCGCCGGGTTCGCGACCAGGACGGCGCGGGCGGCTGGATGCATTACTCCCTGCTTTCGGGCGTGCGAACCGTCCTGATCCAGGAAGACATGCTGGCCCTGCGGCGCTCTCCGGACCCGGATGCGCCGGCGAACGCGAAGGCCGAACTCGGCGTGGTGGCGAAACTCGACGAATGCAATCCCGACTGGTGCCGCATCACCGCCGACAGTGAATCCGGCTGGGTGCCGAAAACCGCCATCTGGGGCGTGTTCCCCGACGAGACCCGGAACTAAGGCCCTTGCCGCCTGACCCGCGCGCGGGCTAGACCGGCCCGAAAAGGAGCCGTGCCCGCCATGCCGCGCAACCCGCACATTATGAATGTCTCGGCCGGGCTGGCCTCGGTCGGCGTGGCGCTGACGCTGGTGCTGCTGAAGCTCTGGGCGCTGGCGGCGACGCAGTCGCTTTCGGTGGCCGCCTCGCTTGCCGACAGCGGGCTGGACCTGATGGTGTCGCTGGGCGGGCTGGGGGCGATCATCTATGCCGCGCGCCCCCCCGACGACGATCACACGTTCGGCCACACCTCGGCCGAGGATCTGGCCGCGCTGGGTCAGGCGTTGTTCATCCTCGCCTCGGCCGGCGTGATCGGCTGGGCCG
>JBAVQZ010000365.1:0-1608 GCA_049694515.1 Paracoccaceae bacterium
CCAGATCACCCTCGTCCTCATCGATCGTTGCGCGGGTGTAAGAGGTCTCCAGCATCATGCCGTGCGGATCTGTGCCCCCATAGGGTGTGCCACGGATCATGCCGGGGCCGGGCCAGCTTTTCGGCCTGCATCGCTTCCCAGATCGACTTGGCATGGGCCGCGTCATCGGGCGTGCCGAATGGCGGCGTCTTGTCCTGAGCGTGGCCCAGCGTCGCCCCGATCAGAATGGAAAGCGAAGCAATCGCGATCGATTTTTTCAACATCGGAATCCTCCCTTTTGCGTGTTCTCAGGACTCGCGGAACGCGTGGGCGTTACGGGCGGAGCGATCACGTCTCAGTGAGGTCCGCCCGCCTGTTTGCGGCCCGGGCAGACGGCCGGCGGCTGGAGGATCGGCCTACGGCGGGCCGCCCAGGAGGCGGACGTGTGCCCTGAAAGGAATGGCCCGCTCATGCTTCTTCCGCAACGTCACGGTGAGACGCGTTTTCGTGTATCTCCATTGCCGATCCGCGCACCCGGACTTAAGCTGAACCTATGTCTTCGAATGCCCCCATCCTTCCGGCCTGTGGCCGTGCCGAGCGCATCAGCGATGGCGCCGTTCACCTGGTGGGCGTCGCCTTGGCTTCGGTGGCGGTGCCGGCGTTGATCGTTCTCACGATCGTATTCCGCACCGAGCCCGTGGCTGTCTTGGGGGCCTCTGTCTATGGGGCGACAGTTATCCTGATGCTCACCTTTTCGGCGCTGTACAACATGGTCGACAGTGCAAGGTGGAGCGGGCTTCTGCAGCGTCTCGACCACTCGGGGATCTACCTGAAGATCGCCGGAACCTACACTCCGTTCGTGCTGCTGTCGGGTGTTCAGGTGCCAGGACTTCTTGCCGGGCTTTGGGGATCTGCGGCACTCGGCTCGTTCCTGAAAATTCTCGCCCCGGGTCGTTTTCGGTGGTTTGCACTCGCGCTCTATCTCGCGATGGGTTGGGCGGCTGTCTGGGCCGGTGGTTCAATGCTTGCAGAACTCCCGGAAACGGTTCTGATGCTGATGATCGTCGGGGGCATCACATACACCGTCGGCGTAATTTTCTTCCTCTTTGAGCGGCTCCCGTTCCACACCACCATCTGGCACGTCTTCGTGTTGGCGGGCAGCGTTCTGTTCTTCATCGCTGTTGCGCTGTGCATTGCTGAGCTTCCGACAGGAAATCTTTGACCGCACTTCGGGGTCCGAAAAGAACGTCGAAGGACAGGTGAAGGGCGTGGCAACCCTCGACGTCGTCAGAGGGACGAAGCGGACTGGCGACGCGTTCCGCGGCGCGCTGCGCGACATCCTTCGCCGGGAGATCAAGGCCGAGACACAAGATCGCCGCCGCCTGCCCGTCCGGTCGAGAAGGCGGAGAACTGACGTCCGCTTCGGCTTGAATGAACGACATGGTGTGATCGCGGTGGTCGCTCTCCTTGGGCGAACGAGGTCTGATAGTATCAGCCTCACCAATCAAAAGCCGTGAGGAGAACGACCATGAGCCATTATGTTGGTCTCGACGTTTCATTGAAAGAGGTTTCGATTTGTGTCGTGGATACGGAGGGAGCGGTCGTGAACCGTGCGACCCTTCCGACAGA
>JBAVQZ010000366.1:0-2202 GCA_049694515.1 Paracoccaceae bacterium
GGCTTTCCCCCATCGGCCTGTTTCGGACGGTGCACGCCCAGCGCGCCGAACGCGTCGCGGCGGAACAGGGTCTTGAAGAAATGCGCCGAGGGCAGCGCGATATCCTCGGGCGCGGCGCTGGTGAAGCGTTCCAGGGTCAGCCCCTGCCGGGACGCGATATGACCGCCATTACCGAAAAGCCGCCAGGGCAGCGTGACCGCATCCGTTCCCTCGGGCAAGGCGGCAATCATATCGGGCAAACCGCTGAACGGCTCGGCCAGGCTCACGAACTCGTCACAGTCGATGCACAGCACCCAGTCAACCTCGGAGACCAGAGGATGCGCCCCGGCGGCGCGCAGCGCTTGCCACTGGACCGGCCGCCGCCCTGCCGGCGCCAACGGCAGATGGATGACGATCCCGGCGGCCTGCAACGCGTCGAGCATTGCATCGGTTCCGTCCTCGCAATCGTTCGACGTGATCAGGAAATCGGTAACGCCCGCGCCCCGATGATGCGCGATCCATTCCAGCAGATGCGGCCCCTCGTTCCGAAGGGCGCTGACCAGAAGGATTCTCACGCCCGGAATCCCCGCGCCAGCCCAGCGCGATCCGAGGGCGGCAATCTCGTCAAAAAGACAAGTGTTAACATATGGTTCGGCCTGCCCGATTGTTTCCCGAAACTATACGGTCAAGCCGTGTGCCGGGCAAGCGCCGCGCCCGTTCCCCCGCGAAACCGACTCGGGTCACGGGCAAATGTGGCACAGTCGCGACCTGGGTTCCGGAATTTCGTCTTTGGGTTGCATGGATACGTCACGTTTTCCCGCTTTGCGCGCCTCCTGCGGAACTTTTCCGAATGGTCTCCGCTTGCGCCTCCAAAATACGCAGCCTTTTACCAAATTCTGCCCCATTGCGGGGTCAGAACAGAGGATGTAGCTCAAGGCACCGCACGCGTGCTTCGGCAGCGCGGAAAGATGGGATCACGCATGGAAACCGAAACGGCCCCCGAAGACGAAAACGCCCGCGCCGAATGGTATGCCCGGCTCGAAGAGTTCGGCAATGGCGAAGGCGAAATCGAGTTTCTGGGCCGCCATCACGCCGCGATATTCATCGAGGAGACACCGACGCTTCTGGTGAGCTTCGAATCCGCTGCGGCGCTGCGCGCAAAGGAAGAGGAACTGCCCCTCGGGCTCCGGCTGGCTGACGAGGCCGGCTGGTCCCAGCTGACGATCCTGGCCGAGGGCGAGACATGGTTCCGCGATCATGCGGTGTATTCCTATTTCGACCGGCTGGTGGATGACGGATTCTTCGACGGGTTTGACCGCGTCGTGTTCTATGGCGCGGGTATGTGCGGCTATGCCGCCGCCGCCTTTTCCGTCGCCGCTCCGGGCGCCACGGTGATCGCCGTCGGCCCGCAGGCCACGCTCGATCCGCGCGTCACGGAATGGGACGAGCGGTTCGTGGCGCATCGCCGCCTGTCCTTCACCGACCGCTATGGCTATGCGCCCGACATGCTCGAAGCCGCCGAACACGCCTTCGTCCTATACGATCCCGAAGAACGGTTCGACGCGATGCACGCCGCGCTGTTCACGCGCACCAATGTCAGCAAGCTGCGCTGCCGGTTCCTGGGTGAGGGGCTGGAGGGGCATCTGTCGCGCATGGGCATCCTGGGCGAGATGATCGACGCCGCCTGCGAAGACAAGCTGACCGAGGCTGTTTTCCACCGGCTTTTCCGGAGCAGGCGCAACTACGGCCCCTACCTGCGGAAGATGCTGATCGCGCTGCATGCCAGGCACCGCCGGGAGCTTTCCTTCATCATGTGCCGCAACGTCGTATCGCGCCTGCGCGCACCGCGTTTCCGCAAACGGATGGAGCATCTGACCGAAGAACTCGAGGCCGAGGGCCGCCCGCTTCCGTTGGAGCGCCTGGCCCCGTCCCAGGGGTAACCGGTCACAGCCCGCCTTCGTCCTTGAGAAAGGCGACGATTTCCTCGACGCCCTGCCCCGATTTCAGCGACGCCATGACGAAGGGCCGCGCGCCGCGCGCCGCCCGGGCATCGCTTTCCAGCAACCCGACGTCCACACCCACATGCGGGGCGAGATCGACCTTGTTGATGATCAGCAGGTCCGAACGGGTGATCCCCGGCCCCTTCTTGCGCGGAATGTCCTGCCCGGCGGCGGTGTCGATGACATAGAGTGTCAGATCGGCCAGTTCCGGGCTGAAGGTCGC
>JBAVQZ010000367.1:0-3640 GCA_049694515.1 Paracoccaceae bacterium
CAGGATCGAAGCCAGCAGCAGCACAAGCGCAAGGATCCCCAGAACGACCGCAATGAGGCCGTAGAGCCTGAACCGCCGCTCGGAGGCGTTACGACGCCGCGTGAGCGGGCCCTCCTCCAGCAGGGACGCGCCGTGTGGCGAGGCGCCCGAGGGCGGCATTGCCGATGCGTCGGTCATTCGTACTGCTCCCGGTATTTGCGCACGATGATAAGCGCAATGACATTCAGCCCCAGCGTGATCACGAACAGCGTCAGGCCCAGGGCGAAGGCCACCAGCGTCTCGGGGCTGGCGAAATCGGTGTCGCCGGTCAGCTGGCTGACGATCTTGACCGTGACGGTGGTCATCGCGTCGAACGGGTTGAGGCTCAGCCGCGCCGCGGCCCCTGCCCCCAGCACCACGATCATGGTCTCGCCGATGGCGCGGCTGCCGGCCAGCAGGATGGCGCCGACGATGCCCGGCAGGGCGGCGGGAAGCACCACCTGGCGGATGGTTTCCGAATGCGTCGCGCCCAGCCCCAGAGAGCCGTCGCGCATCGCTTGCGGCACCGCGTTGATGATGTCATCGCTCAACGACGAGACGAAGGGGATCAGCATGATGCCCATAACCAGCCCCGCCGTCGCCACCGAGGCCGAGCTCTGGCCCAGCCCCAGCGGGCTGGCGAAATAGTCGCGCAGCAGCGGACCCACCGTGATCAGCGCGAACAGGCCATAGACGATGGTCGGTATGCCCGCCAGAACCTCGATCATCGGCTTGGCGACGGAACGCAGCCTGGGCCCGGCGTATTCCGACATGTAGATCGCGGCAAACAGGCCGATCGGCACCGCGACCAGCAACGCCACGAACGAGATATAGAGCGTGCCCCACAGCAGCGGCAGGATGCCCAGTTCCGAGCCGCCGCCCCGGCCGCTGAAGCTGGGATCCCAGGTTGCCCCGAAAAAGAAGCTGTACCAGGGATACTGGCTGAAGAAATTGCGGGTCTCGAACAGCATCGACAGAACGATCCCGACGGTGGTCAGGATGGCGATGGCCGAGGCGAACATCAGCAGCGCCTCGACGCCGCGTTCGACCACGTTGCGGGCGCGGTACTGGGCCGTCGTGCCCATCCAGGACCAGCCGGCGCCCGCAAGCGCGGCGCCCAGCATCACGAAGATCATCGCATTGGAATAGACGGCGTTCAGGCTGCGATAGCGCTGCGCGGCGTTGAGTACTGCCGGCGACACGTCCGAGCCGAGCGCCACGCCGACCTCGCCCAGACGCTCGCGCACATCGGTGCCGGCGGCCGTCATGTCCCGCGTGTCCTTCGCCGACATCAGGCCCTGCGCCACCGCGGCGTCCAGCCCGTCGGAAACGCGGCGCACGTCGCTCATCACCAGGCTGCGGGCGCCTGCGTCCGAGATCGCGGCCTCGGGGATCATGCCGCTGACCTGTTGCTCGATCACGATCGGCTGCAGCAGCAGCCAGCCGATCATGATCGCCAGCGCGGGCACGACCGACTTCAGAAGGACGTTCAGCCCGTAATAGATGGGCAGCGAATGCATTCGCCGGGCGTCCCCCCCGGCCGAGGCGAGCGCGCGGGCCCGGCCCATGATGAAACCGGCGGCGCCGATGACCGCGACGATCAGAAGGATCCAGATAACAGGCATCAGAGCCCCGATCATGAACAGAGTGGCCGGAAAAGACGGGGGCGGCGCGTCGGCGCCGCCCCCGCCCGTGACGCGGGAGCGTCTTAGTTCATGGTCTCTTCGTCGGCAACCATCGCCTGCGTCTTGGCAAGCTCCGGATCCGGCACCAGGCCATAGTTGGCCAGCGGGCCGCCGGGACCGGCGATCGCGTCGGAAACGAAGAATTCGGCATAGTCCTTAAGGCCGGGGATCACGCCGATATGCGCCTTCTTGATGTAGAAGAAGAGCGGGCGCGACACCGGATACTCGCCCGAGGCGATGGTCTCGGTCGAGGGGGTGATGCCGGACATCGTCGCGACCTGCAGCTTGTCGGTGTTGTTCTCGTAGAACGACAGGCCGAACACGCCCATGCCATCCTTGTTGGCCGCGATGCGGGCCAGCGTCTCGGTGTAGTCGCCATCGATGTCGATCGAGCGGCCGTCGGTGCGCAGGCTCAGGCACTGTTTCTCGGCCGCGTCGTCGCCGCCCATCGCGGCCTTGAACGCGTCATAGGCGCCGGTTTCCTCGCAGCCCGCCAGGACCACCTTCTCCTCGAACACTTCACGGGTGCCGTGCTTGGTGCCGGGGATGAAAGCCATGATCTGCTGATCTGCGAAGTCCGGGTTCACCTGCTTCCAGGTGTTGTTCGGGTTGTCGACGATCTTGCCGTCCACGACGACCTTGGCGGCCAGGGCCTTGAACCAGTCCGCCGGGGTGAAGGCGAAGGACGGGCCGTTGATGTCCGAGGCGAAGACGATGCCGTCATAGCCGATGCGGACCTGGATGATGTCGCTCACGCCGTTTTCGGCGCAGGTCTTGATTTCCGAGTCCTTGATGGAGCGCGAGGCGTTGGCGATGTCGATGGTGTTCTCGCCCACGCCTTCGCAGAATTTCTTGAGGCCGGCGCCGGAGCCGCCGGATTCGACGACGGGCGTCGGGTAGTCGAAGTTTTCGCCGAAGGCTTCAGCCACGATCGAGGCATAGGGCAGCACGGTCGAGGACCCGGCGATCTGGATCTGATCACGGGCCGCCGCGGCGGTCGCCGAAACGGCGGCGATCGCCAGCGCGGAGGCGGTCAGTTTCACAAGGGACATATGGTTGCTCCTGATTAGGTTAGGGGCACGGCAGCCGCGCCCTCGGAACCGGCACCTAATGACGCCACGCTATCCTTTTGTGACAGCCTTGTAACAGTTTCATGACAACAGACGGAAACGGCTGCAAATGGCGGGTCCGTTACAAATCTCCATCCGCCCGGAGCATCGTCAGGCCACCGGAAGCATCACCGAGAACCGGCTTCCCTGACCCGGCGCGCTTTCGATTCGGAACCGGCCGCGATGACGGTTCACGATATGCTTCACGATGGCCAGACCCAGCCCCGTACCCCCCATCTCGCGCGAGCGGTGGCTGTCCACGCGGTAGAACCGCTCGGTCAGGCGGGGGATGTGAACGGGGTCGAACCCTTCGCCGTGGTCGATGACATCCACGCGCAGCGCCGGGCCGCGAAAGGCCAGCTCGCGCTCGGAATAGGTGATCTCGACCGTGACCTTCCCGCCCGAGGCGCCGTATTTGATGCCGTTCTCGATCAGGTTGGTGAAGACCTGCACAAGCTGATCGGAATCGCCCGGCAGGAAGACCGGCGCGTCATGGCCCGTCACCTCCAGTGCGACTCCCGCCTCCTCAGCCATGGGGCGCAGCGTCAGGACCGACGACTTGACCAGTGCGACGACATCGACCTGGCCGGAAGGGCGCATCCGTTCCTCGCTTTCGACGCGGCTCAGCGACAGCAGGTCGCGCACCAGGCGGTTCATGCGCTCGGCCTCGCGCTCCATGATATCGAGAAACCGGTCGCGGGCGGCCGAATCGTCGCGCGCCGACCCCTTCAGCGTCTCGATGAACCCCAGCAGAGCCGTGAGCGGGGTTTTCAGTTCGTGGCTCACGTTCGCCACGAAATCGCGCCGAATCTGGCCCGCCTCCTCGCG
>JBAVQZ010000368.1:0-2829 GCA_049694515.1 Paracoccaceae bacterium
GGCGCGCTGGGCGCGAAGGAGGTCGTCATCGGCATGCCCCACCGCGGCCGCCTGTCGGTGCTGGCCAACGTGATGGCCAAGCCCTACCGCGCGATCTTCAACGAGTTCCAGGGCGGCTCCTTCAAGCCCGAGGACGTGGACGGCTCGGGCGACGTGAAGTACCACCTCGGCGCGTCGAGCGACCGCGAGTTCGACGGCAACATCGTGCACCTGTCGCTCACCGCCAACCCCAGCCACCTGGAAGCGGTGAACCCGGTCGTGCTGGGCAAGGCCCGCGCCAAGCAGTATCAGCGCCACGATGCAGAACGCATTTCGACGATCCCGATGTTGCTGCACGGCGACGCTGCCTTCGCCGGGCAGGGCGTCGTGGCCGAATGTTTCGGCCTTTCGGGGCTGACCGGCCACCGCACCGGCGGCACCATCCATATCGTGGTGAACAACCAGATCGGCTTCACCACCGCGCCGCATTTCTCGCGCTCGTCGCCCTATCCCACGGACATCGCGCTGATGGTCGAGGCGCCGATCTTCCACGTCAACGGCGACGACCCCGAGGCGGTGGTCCACGCCGCCAAGGTGGCCACCGAGTTCCGTCAGAAATTTCACAAGGACGTGGTCATCGACATCTTCTGCTATCGCCGCTTCGGACATAACGAAGGCGACGAGCCGATGTTCACCAACCCGCTGATGTACAAGAAGATCAAGACGCAGAAGACGACGCTTCAGCTGTACACCGATCGGCTGGTGAAGGACGGGCTGATCCCCGAGGGCGAAATCGAGGACATGAAGGCCTCGTTCCAGGCACATCTGAACGAGGAATTCGAAGCGGGCAAGGAATACAAGCCCAACAAGGCCGACTGGCTGGACGGCCGCTGGTCGCATCTCGACCGGGAGGGCGAGGAATACCAGCGCGGCGAAACGGCGATCCCTGAAGAAACGCTCAAGGAAGTGGGCGCGGCCCTGACCCGCGTGCCCGACGGCTTTGCCCTGCACAAGACCGTGGGCCGCCTGCTGGACACCAAGAAAGAGATGTTCGAAAGCGGCGCCGGCTTTGATTGGGCCACGGCCGAGGCGCTGGCCATCGGCTCGCTGATGCTCGAGGGCTACCCGGTGCGCCTGTCCGGCCAGGACAGCACGCGCGGCACCTTCTCGCAGCGCCACTCGGCGCTGGTCAACCAGGACACCGAGGAGCGTTACTACCCCCTCAACAACATCCGCGACGGCCAGGCCCAGTTCGAGGTGATCGACTCGATGCTGTCCGAATACGCCGTTCTCGGCTTCGAGTACGGCTATTCGCTGGCCGAGCCCAACGCGCTGACCATGTGGGAAGCCCAGTTCGGCGATTTCGCCAACGGCGCGCAGATCATGTTCGACCAGTTCATCAGCTCGGGCGAACGCAAGTGGCTGCGGATGTCGGGGCTGGTGATGCTGCTGCCCCACGGGTTCGAGGGGCAGGGTCCCGAACACTCTTCCGCCCGGCTGGAGCGGTTCCTGCAGATGTGCGCCGAGGACAACTGGATCGTCGCCAACTGCACCACCCCGGCCAACTATTTCCACATCCTGCGCCGGCAGTTGCACCGCAGCTTCCGCAAGCCGTTGGTGCTGATGACGCCGAAATCGCTGCTGCGGCACAAGATGGCCGTGTCGGACGCCGACGCCTTCACCACCGGATCGTCTTTCCACCGGGTTCTGTGGGACGACGCCGAAAAGGGCCATTCGGACACCAAGCTGGCAGCCGACGACAAGATCAAGCGCGTCGTGATGTGCTCGGGCAAGGTGTATTACGACCTGCTGGAAGAGCGCGACGCGCGCGGAATCGACGACATCTACCTGATGCGTCTGGAACAGTTCTACCCGTTCCCGGCGATCAGCCTGGTCAAGGAACTGGAGCGCTTCAAGCAGGCCCAGGTCGTCTGGTGCCAGGAAGAACCCAAGAACCAGGGCGGCTGGAACTTCGTCGAACCGAACCTGGAATGGGTGCTCACCCGCATCAAGTCCCGCCATTCCCGCCCGCGCTACGTGGGCCGCAACGCCTCGGCCTCGCCGGCCACGGGTCTGGCGAGTAACCACAAAGCACAGCAAGCCGCGCTCGTGAACGAAGCGCTGACCATCGAAGGGTAATTCTCAATGACCACGGAAGTCCGCGTTCCCACCCTGGGCGAAAGCGTCACCGAAGCCACCGTCGCAACATGGTTCAAGAAACCGGGCGACAGCGTCGCGGTGGACGAAATGCTGTGCGAGCTGGAGACCGACAAGGTGACGGTCGAGGTGCCCTCGCCCGCCGCCGGAAAGCTTCAGGAAATCGTCGCCGCCGAGGGCGAGACCGTGGGCGTCGACGCGCTCCTCGCCACGTTGGGCGAGGCCGGCGATGCCGGTCCCGAAAAGACCAAGCCGAAGAAGAAAGAGGCCGCCGACGTGGCCGCCGCGGGCGGCAAGAAGGGCGAAGGCAAGCCGATCGACGTCATGGTGCCGAGCCTCGGAGAAAGCGTGAGCGAGGCGACCGTCTCTACCTGGTTCAAGAAGGTCGGCGACACCGTCGCGCAGGACGAGATGCTGTGCGAACTGGAAACCGACAAGGTTTCGGTCGAGGTGCCCGCCCCGGCCGCCGGCACCCTGACCGAGATCCTCGCAAAGGAAGGCGAGACCGTCGAGGCCGCTGGCAAGCTGGCCGTCATGACCACCGGCGAAGCCGCCGCTGCGGCCGCCGCTCCGGCGAGGAAGGAAGAACCCGCCGCCGAGAAAACCGCCGCCGAAACCGCCGGCGCGGATGTGGAAGATGCCCCCTCGGCCAAGAAGCTGATGGAGGAGAAGGGCCTGTCGCCGGACCAGGTG
>JBAVQZ010000369.1:0-3994 GCA_049694515.1 Paracoccaceae bacterium
TAGCCGATATAGCCCGGCGGGGCGCCGATCAGACGCGCGACCGAGTGCTTCTCCATGAACTCGCTCATGTCGATGCGCACCATCGCGTTGTCGTCGTCGAACAGGTACTCGGCCACGGCCTTGGTCAACTCGGTCTTGCCGACGCCGGTGGGGCCGAGGAACAGGAACGAGCCCAGCGGACGATTCTCGTCGTTCAGCCCCGCGCGCGCCCGGCGCACGGCGTTGGCCACCGCGGTCACGGCCTGTTTCTGGCCGATCACGCGCTTGCCAAGCTCCTCTTCCATCCGCAGCAGCTTGTCGCGCTCGCCTTCCAGCATCTTGCTGGTCGGGATGCCGGTCCAGCGTTCGACGACCTGCGCGATCTGCTCGGGGCGCACGGCCTCTTCGACCATCACGTCGTCGTCCTGCGCCTCGGCCTGGGACAGCTTGCGCTCAAGTTCGGGGATCACGCCATAGGACAACTCCCCGGCACGGGTCAGGTTGCCGTCGCGCTTGGCGTGGTCCAGCTCGGCGCGGGCGCGGTCCAGCTGCTCCTTCAGGTCGCGCGTGCCTTCCAGCTTGTCGCGCTCGGCCTGCCACTTGGCGGTCATCTCCGACGAGGTCTCCTGGAGATCGGAAAGCTCCTTCTCCAGTTTCGCCAGACGGTCCTTGCTGGCGGTGTCGTCCTCTTTCTTCAGGGCTTCGGCCTCGATCTGAAGCTGCAGGATCTGCCGGTCAAGCTGGTCCAGCTCCTCGGGCTTGCTGTCGACTTCCATCCGCAGACGGCTGGCCGCCTCGTCCATCAGGTCGATGGCCTTGTCGGGCAGGAAGCGGTCGGTGATGTAGCGGTGCGACAGCGTCGCCGCCGCCACCAGCGCCGAGTCGCTGATCCGCACGCCGTGGTGCAGCTCGTACTTCTCCTTGATGCCCCGCAGGATGCTGATCGTGTCCTCGACCGTCGGCTCGTCCACCATCACCGGCTGGAACCGGCGGGCAAGGGCGGCGTCCTTCTCGACGTGCTTGCGATACTCGTCCAGCGTCGTCGCGCCGACGCAGTGCAACTCGCCGCGCGCCAGGGCCGGTTTCAGCAGGTTCGAGGCGTCCATCGCCCCGTCCGCCTTGCCCGCGCCGACCAGCGTGTGCATCTCGTCGATGAACAGGATGATCTCGCCCGCGGCGGCGGTGATTTCCGACAGGATGGCCTTCAGCCGTTCCTCGAACTCGCCGCGGTATTTCGCGCCCGCGATAAGCGAGCCCATGTCGAGCGCCAGCAGCCGCTTGTTGCGCAGCGATTCCGGCACGTCGCCGTCGATGATCCGAAGGGCCAGCCCTTCGGCGATGGCGGTCTTGCCGACGCCGGGCTCGCCGATCAGGACCGGGTTGTTCTTGGTCCGGCGGCTGAGCACCTGCATCGTGCGCCGGATCTCCTCGTCCCGGCCGATGATCGGGTCGATCTTGCCCTCTTCCGCGGCCTCGGTCAGGTCGCGTGCATATTTCTTCAGCGCGTCATAGCCTTCTTCGGCGCTGGCGCTGTCGGCGGTGCGGCCCTTGCGGATGTCGTTGATGGCGTTGTTCAGCCCCATCGCGGTGACGGCGCCGGCGTCCAGCGCGTCCTTGGCCTTGGATTTCACGATGGCCAGCGCGGTCAGCAGCCGCTCCACGGGCACGAAACTGTCGCCGGACTTCTTGGCCAGTTTCTCGGCCTCGTCCAGCACCTTGCCGGTGGTCTGGTCCATATAGGTCTGGCCCGCGTCGCCGGTCACCTTGGGCATCTTGGCCAGCGCAAGGTCCAGCGCCTCGACGACACGCTCCGGCGCGCCGCCCGATCGCTTGATCAGGTTGGAGGCGAGCCCCTGCTCGTCATCCATCAACGCTTTCAGAAGGTGTTCGGGCGCAAGCCGCTGATGGCTCTCGCGCATCGCAATGGTCTGGGCCGCCTGTATGAATCCGCGCGACCGTTCCGTGAACTTCTCAAGGTCCATCGGGTATTCTCCTTTTTTTCCAAGCGCCCGTCCAAAGAATGCCTGATCGGTCAGCGCACCCCGTTCCGCGGGCCTCATGATCTATCTGGGAGGCGATCCACCCCGATGCAAGAGTGCAACACCGCTTTCCGCCGCTTGCCTGCGCGGCCGCCCGCACATAAAGAAAGCCGGGACATGACGAAGGAGCCTGCCCGATGCCCGATGACCGCCTGATCGTCGCCCTGGACGTTCCCGATGCCGTGTCGGGCCTGAAACTGGCCGGGCGCATCGGCGACGCGGCCGGGTTCTACAAGATCGGGCTGGGGATGCTGACCGGCGGCGGTCTGGCCCTCGCGCGCGAGTTGAAGGACGAGTATGGCAAGCGAATCTTCCTGGACATGAAACTTTTCGACATCGGCGCCACGGTCGAGGCCGCGGTGCGCGGGCTGATGCAGTTCGATCTCGATTTCCTGACCGTTCACGGCGACCCGCATGTGGTCCGCGCAGCGGCCGAGGGGAAGGCCGGCGCGGATACGAAGATTCTGGCGGTGACGATCCTCACCTCTATGGACCGGGCCGATCTGGACGCGAACCTGATAAAGCCCGGCGACATGCGCGACATCGTGCTGGAGCGCGCCGCCATCGCCCTTCAGGCCGGGGCCGACGGCCTCATCGCCTCCCCGCGGGAGGCCGCCGCGATCCGCGCCCTGCCGCAGGCCAAGGGCAAGCTGATCGTCACGCCGGGCGTGCGCCCCGAAGGCAGCAATCCTGGCGATCAGAAACGCGTCTCCACCCCCGCGCAGGCCATCGCCGACGGCGCCGATCATATCGTCGTGGGCCGCCCGATCTGGCAGGCGGACGACCCGCACGCCGCCGCGCTGGCGGTGCAGGCCGAACTGGCCGCGGCCTAGTCTTCCCCGCAACCGCGAAATTGGCAGCACCCGCCTATGGCGCGGGCGGGGCGTCACCGGGCCGCAATCGCCTCGCGTGTCCGGCCTAGTTGTCGTTGATGTCGCGATCCCAGATCTTCACCTGCCCCCGGCGCAGGCTGAACAGCTTTCGCATCACCAGCCACGAGGCCAGCGACACCAGCGCGAAGATCAGCAACAGCGTCGGCAGCGACACGGACAGGCCCAGCACCAGAAGCACGCCGGTCACCGCGGCGCCCGCGGCGAAGCCCAGAAAGACGAAGCCGGGCACCACGACCTCGAGGATGCCAAGCACGACGGCCCCGGCCAGCCAGACCCACCAAAGCCCCCACATCAGCCGCGCCCCTTCAGCATCCTGAACGCGTCGCCAAAGGCCTCCAGCGCGTTGGCGGGCACGATGATCGTCTGCTTGCCGCTGCCCTGCCCCACGGCGGTCAGCGCCTCGACCTGTTTCAGCGCGACCTGGTACTGCGCCGCTTCCAGCCCGTTATCGGCGATCGCCTTGGCCACGACCTCGGTCGCGAAGGCCTCGGCCTCGGCGCTGATTCGGCGCGCCTTGGCTTCCTGCTCGGCTGAATAGAGCTGCGCGTCGGCGGCCAGCTCGACGGCGCGCTTCTTGCCCTCGGCCTCGGTCACCTGAGCACGCCGCGCGCGTTCGGCGTTGAGCTGTTGCAGCATCGCCGCCCGCGTCGCCTCGTCCAGGTTGACATCAAGGATCTCGGCCCGGGTCACCTCGATCCCCCAGTCATCGACCATCGCGCGGACCGCCTCGCGGATCAGGGCGATCAGTTCCGAGCGGTTCGATTGCACCTGGTCCAGTTCCATCTTGCCGATCTCGCTTCGCACGATGCCGGCCACCGTGGTGGCGATCGCGCCGTCCACGTCGCGGATGCGATAGACCGTCTTTTCCGGCTCGGTGATCCGGTAGAATACGCTCGTCTCGACCTTCACCAGCACGTTGTCGGTGGTGATCGCGTCCTGCTCGGCGGTCGGCAGCTGACGCTCCAGGATCGAAATCTTGTGCGCGACCCGGTCCAGGAACGGCACGATGAAGTTTATCCCCGGCCCCAGCACCGCGCGCAGGCGGCCGAACCGCTCCACCACGTGCTTTTCCGACTGCGGCAC
>JBAVQZ010000370.1:0-3908 GCA_049694515.1 Paracoccaceae bacterium
CCGCCATGCCGCCTCCGGCGGGGTTGCGCGCGGCGGCGGTCATCGCCTCGGCCGCGGAATACTGCGTGAACTTGCCCAGATCGCCGGCCAGCCCCATCGACGTGCGCTTGTCCAGCGCCTCTTCCACCGCGGGGGGGAGCGAGATGTTCTCGATATAGAACTCGGGCATCTCCAGCCCGTAGCCTTCGAGAACCGGGGACACCTCGGCCACGATCAGCTTGCCCAGGTCGGCGGTGTTGGCCGCCATGTCGAGCACCGGAATGCCCGACCCCGCGATCACGCGGCTGAACTCCTGCACGATGATGTTGCGGATCTGGAAGCTGATCTCGTCCATGGTGAACTCGCCGTCGGTGCCGACGATCTCGGTCAGGAAGCGTGCCGGATCCTTCACGCGGATCGTGTAGGTGCCATAGGCGCGGATGCGGGTCGGTCCGAATTCTGGATCGCGCAGCATGATCGGGTTCTTGGTGCCCCATTTGAGGTCGTTGAACCGGATCGTGCTGACGAAATAGATCTCGGACTTGAAGGGCGAGCGGAAGCCGTGATCCCAGTGCTGGAGCGTGGTTAGCACCGGCATGTTGTTGGTCTCCAGCATGTAAAGGCCGGGGGTGAACACGTCGGCCAGCTGCCCCTCGTGCACGAAGACCGCCGCCTGCCCCTCGCGCACCGTCAGCTTGGCGCCATACTTGATTGCGTGGTCCTCGCGTTCGAACCGCCAGACCATTGTATCGCGGGTGTCGTCCGTCCAGTGAATGACGTCGATGAACTCGCCAGAGAGAAAATCGAAAATGCCCATGGTCACGTCCTCTGGGATGATCGCGCACCGTTCCGGTCACGGCGGCGGGGATGAAGGCTATGCCCGCGCGGGGCGGACGGTCAACTTGCGCCTCCCATCAACTCGCTCGCGATCCGGCGCAGGATCGGGCGGGCCTCGGCCTCTTTCATGCCGGGGCGCAGGCGGGGGTCGTAAAGCATCTTGAGAAGCAACTCGTCGTGATAGGTCAGCCGCGCGAATTCCTCGTCGTCGTTGAAGATCGACGGGCGCGCGGCAGGGCTGTCATTGGCCAGGCCAAGGCCCTGGGCCAGCTCTTCGTGGATGCAGGACAGGCGCAGCGCGTCGGGATGCTCGCCCCTTATGACCGCCACCGCCTGCGAATAGGTCGAGGAATTGCCGCGCGAGAAGGCAAAGACCTGGCAGAAGGTGGAGCGGGGCATGCCGGTGATCGCGCGCAGGGCCATCGGCTCGATCCCCGGCACCATCTGCCGCAGGCGCTGACCGAAATTGCGACGCTCGTCCTCGTTGAGCACAAGGATCTGGAAATTGGCCGCCTCCGGCGAGGTCATGGAAATCGGCAGGCCGGTGATGCGCGAAAGGCGGCGGGCAAAGCCCGAGATCTCGGCGCTGGTCTTGCGGCGCTGATCCGGACGGATCGTGTCGCCGTAGGTGATGCCCATCCGCACGGGTTCCTCCCACCGGCGCAGCCGGCTTTCGGTCTGACGCGCCATGAGCGAGCCGTTATGCGCGACATATTCGTCGTAGAGCGCGATCTTGACGAAATCCTCGACCAACTGGCGGCGCGAGAAGGGCGTATCCGGCCCGCCGCCATCGGCCCGCATCAATCCACGGGCCAGAAGATCGGCCTGCACGTTCGAATAATACCGCGCCATCTTACGGCTTTCCGCGGACGGACCGGACGGCGAGGAGATAGAGGGGCGCGACGGCGGAGGGGCCGAGGACACCACCGGCGTGACCATGTTGCAGGCGCTCAGCCCGGCGGCGGCCGTCGCGGCCAGCAGAAGCGGAGGAATGCGGCGTTCGATGTCGATTTCTCCCCCGATCAAGCGCTCGGCACGGACGTGCCAGTGTTGTCGCCCGCGCCGTCGCCGCGCGACTTGGCCGAGGCCAGCGTGTCGCGCAGCTCGGACTCCATCTTCTTCAATTCCTCTTCGGCGGCGGCGCGTTTCGCCTTGCCTTCGTCGGCGATCTTAAGGCTTTCCTCGATCGTGGCGATCAGCGTGGCGTTTGCGGATTTTACCGCCTCGATGTCGAACACGCCGCGCTCCATCTCCTGGCGCACGGTTCGGTTGGCCTGTTGCAGGTTCTCGGCATTGGCGGTCAGCAACTCGTTGGTCAGATCATTGGCGCCGCGCACCGCCTCGGCGGCTTCTTTCGACCGTTGGATGGTCACCGCCTGCGCCAGCTGCGTCTCCCACAACGGCACGGTGTTCACGAGGGTGGAGTTGATCTTGGTCACCAGTGACTTGTCATTCTCCTGCACCAGCCGGATCGAGGGCAGCGATTGCATCGTCACCTGCCGGGTGAGCTTCAGATCATGTAACCGCCGCTCAAGGTCGTCGCGGGCGGCGCGCAGGTCGCGCAATTCCTGCGCGCGGATGACCTGATCGGCCTCGGGCGCGGCGTCACTCTCTTTCTGCTTTGCAGGGATGGTTTCTTCGTCCAGCTCTTTCAGTTTCTGCCCGCCCGCCGCGATATAAAGCGCCAGTTCGTCATAGAACTCCAGCGTCTTGCCATAGAGCAGGTCAAGCGATTTGACGTCTTTCATCAGCTTGTGCTCATGGGTCAGCAGGCTGTCGGTGATGTTGTCGATCTGGGTCTGGACCGTCTCGAACCGGGACAGGAAATTGGCGAAGGGGGCCGAGCGGCCAAGCAGCCTCTCCCACCAGCTGCGGTCGCGCCGCACGTCCAGTTCGGAGATCGAGAAGCCGCGGATCGTGGTCACGATGTCGCGCAGGCTGTCGCCGGCGGGGCCGACATCCTTGTTGCGAACGTCGGCGAGCATGGACTGGCTGATCTTCTGCAATTCGCCCTGCGCCGCCGAGCCGAAGGAGATGATCGAGTTGGTGTCGGTCATGTCGATCTCGTCCATCCGCTTCCGGATGGCCTCGGCCTGCGGCGGCGCTGCCGCGTCCAGTGTCACCATTTCCCCGGTGGGCTCGGGCAAGACCGCCGTGGTCAGCTTCTCGACCTCGCCCAAATCGCGGGCGGCTTTTTCTCTAATGGATTCAGACATCGGAAATATCTCCATCAATGGGAGTGGCCACTGGAGGGCTCACCCCTTCACGCTGCAATCTATCACGCAGCACTTCAATCTCCACATTCAGATCGGACTTGTCATCGAGCATCAAATTGCGCGTCCGGGCGCTGAAATTCTGTTCGAGATCGGTCAGAAGCGCCTCATAATCGGCGCGGGCGCCGGCGTCGCGGGTGCGGGAATAGATGTCGGCGAACTTGATCGTCGCGTCGCGCGCGCCCATCAGGTAGACGACCAGATACTTGCGCGCCGCGGTCAGGTCGCGCGGATCCTCCTCGACCGTGCGGCACATCTCGCGCGCGGTGACCTGAAATTGTTCGACCCGCGCCAGCAGCGCCCGGTCGCCGGCGCGCAGGATTGCCTCCTTCATCGCGGCGAGGTGCTTCTCGGCCTCGTCCACGACGCGCGCCACGCGGGTCTGCTGAAAGCTGTCCACGCCTTCGATCCCCTTGTTTTTCAGCGGGTCCAGTCCGAAAGCGAAGCCGTGCAGAAGCGTGCCCAGAACGCCAAAGATCACCGGGTTCAAAAGGCCGGCGCCCGGTGCGTAACCCGCCAGGAAGAGCCCCGCCCCGGTCAGGACCGAGCCGAAGATCTTGCGGGGGATCGCCGGACTGCGTGCCACGCGCCGGGCGATATAGGCGTCCTCGGCCACCAGCCCCTCGCGCGTCATCCAGGCGGCCAGCATCAACACGCCAAAGGCCGCAAGGTCGATGGCCAGGCCGACGGGAGATGATGTGAAGGCGGTGAAAAGCAGCGGCAACGGCGCGAGAAACAGGAAGTTCACCCGCCCGCCGGCGCGCGTGCGCCGCTTGCCGTGAAACGGGTTTCGCGGCGGCTCGCGCCCGCCCGGGGGGG
>JBAVQZ010000371.1:0-3908 GCA_049694515.1 Paracoccaceae bacterium
CTGACCTCGACCAACGTAAAGACGACGATGACGGCGAATTACATCGACAACTGCTTCCTCGAATGGACCAACGAGCACGACCCGGAGCCGGGCCAGAACAACGAGCTGTCCTTCGGCGGGCTGACGATCACGGGGAATATCTTCACCTGTATCGACGTGGCGTCGTGGTTCCGCTTCCTGGTGATCAAGCCGGCGGGGCCGGGGCATTTCCTTCAGGGGCTCAACGTCTCGGGCAACACGTTCAAGGCGATCAACGGCAATATCGACCGGGTGGATTACGTCGACACCACCTATGCCGAACTCGAAATGAACCGGATGCGCAACGTGATCTTCGAAGGCAACGCCTTCAACGGCGTGGCGCAGTTCGTGTCGAACCCGGTGCAGCTGCAATTCGACAAGAACACCGACACCAAGACCTGGGTCTGCGATTTCGCGGGCTTCCTGCCCTTCGGCGGATGGGCGCGCAACATGACTGCGTTGACGACCGAGGGCCAGATCCTGGACGCGAATGACGTGAACGTCGCGGCGCTGCCCTATGCCGAGGTCGAGCAGGGGCCCGACAAGGACCGGATCCATCTGGTCTGGCCGCAGCCGTCGCGCGGGCGGGTTCAGATGACCGCCCGGATGGACAATGCGACCTGAGCGTTCACGCCCCGCCGCCACCCGGCGGGGCGGATCGCCCTGGACCCCTTGATCCATGTCATTGCCCTGTCATCGTGGGGACGCCAGTTTCGGACGAAACCATGTTGGAGGAGCATATGAGACATCTCGCAGGCCTTGCGGCCGTATTTCTGATGGCCGCGCCGGTTCAGTCGCAGACCACCGAGGTGATGATCGCGAAGGACCGCCCCTCGGTCACGGTCGAGACGCCGGACGGGCCGGTGACGATCCGCCGCGAACAGGACACCGAGCACGAGGTGACGGGAGAATGGGCGCGTACCTCGCGCCCGTGCCCGCCCTTCTGCATTCAGCCGATGAGCCCGGCCGACGGGGTCACCACGATCGGCGAGCTGGAGCTTCTGGACATGCTTCAGGATCCGGACGCGCCGGTGATCGACGCCCGAGTCGCCAAGTGGTACGCGGCGGGCACGATCCCCGGATCGGTGCACATCCCCTATACGCAGGTGGTGGACCGGCTTGACGAGCTGGGCTGCACGCCCGATTTCGACGGCTGGGACTGCAGCGCGGCCAAGCGTGTTGCGCTGTTCTGCAACGGGCTGTGGTGCGGGCAGTCGCCTACCGCAATTCGGGCAATGATCGCAGAGGGCTATCCGCCGGAGCGGATCTTCTATTACCGCGGCGGAATGCAAAGCTGGCGGGTTCTGGGGCTGACCGTGGTCAAGCCCGGGGGCTGACCCGCGGCGGCGTGCGGAAAAACCGCTTTACCGGCGGCGCGGTCCCGTGCAAAGCGTGCCGCGCCGACCCATTCGAGCGGGACATGCGCCGATGACCGAGATTCGCCTGAACGACATGCCGGACTGGCGATATCTGCTGCGCGAGTTCTATGAGATCTACCGGTTCCTGCCCGCCGGCGGCAGCCCGGTGATCCGCACGCATCAGCGTGCCGTGCGCGAGGCGGTCAGCCGCGTCCTGCGGGTCAATCCGTCGGTGCAGGCCAACATCCCCGACACCAAGCCCGTTACCGCGCATCTGCGCCGGGCGTTGGACGAGGGGCGGCAGGAGCGCCACGCCGCGCTGATCCGCGCCATCGACGCGGTCAAGCCGCAGCTCAGCTGGCAATACGGCTATGAGAAGGTGCCGCGCGGGCTGGACCGCAAATTCGCCTATGCCGAGTTCACCGGCCCCAGCGGTCCGGTGCTGACCGACGAAGTGATCCTGGGCGTTGTGCTGTTCGCGCCGGGCTGCACATACCCGGCGCATGCCCATGACGGGATTACCGAAAGCTATGTGTGCCTGTCCGGCGCGGTGAGCGAGAACAACCAGGGCGTCTATTCGCCCGGCTCGCTGATTTTCAACCCGCCGGGCCAGATGCATCGCATCACGGTTTCGGACCTGGAGCCCTCGCTGCTGGCCTATGCGTGGATCGGCCCGAAAGAGAAGCTGGGAAACCAGAAGATGGTATTCACCCGCACGCGGAAAGGATAGACCCGCGGAATGCGACGAGAGAGGAAACGACATGGCGCTTGTCGAGCCGTTGGATGAAGAGCAGATGGAGCCTGAGTTGCGCGCGGAAGTGCAGTTCTTCAAGGGGCCGCTGGGCGTGGTGCCCAACTCGGTTCGCACCATGGCGCACCGCCCCGAGATCGCGCGCGCCTTCACCGCGCTGAACATTGCGGTGATGACCAATCATGGCGCGGTCACCGGGGAATTCAAGCGGCTGCTGGGCTATGTCACCAGCTTCGTTTCGGGTTGCCGCTATTGCCAGGCGCACACGATCCTGGGCTCCGAGCGTTTCGGCGCGTCCGAGGAACGGCTGGCGGATGTCTGGAATTTCGAGGCGAGCCCGCATTTCACCGAAGCCGAGAAGGCGGCACTGGCCTTCGCCTACGCCGCCGCGCAGGTGCCAAACGCAGTCACCCCGGAAATCGAGGAAGCGCTGCGGGCACACTGGTCGGATGGCGACATCGTCGAGATCATGGGGGTGATCGCGCTTTTCGGCTATCTCAACCGATGGAACGACTCGATGGGCTCGGCGCTGGAGGACTTGCCGGTTGAAACCGCCGAACGGCTGCTGGGCGAGAGCGGCTGGGAGATCGGCAAGCATCGGTAGGTGGGGGCGCGCGCGGCGAACCGGTTCTGACAAAGAATCCTCCCATTTCGACCACGGCTTCCCGATAGTCTGCGTCGGCAGCTTTTAGGAGGCGCGCGGATGTCGGAAAGCGAACAGACCAGAAGGGCCGTCATCGGCTGGACCGGATTCCTGGTCGGCGCCGCGGCGCTTTTGCTTGCGGTGACGCTGTTCTGGGCCGGTCCGTTCGCGCCGCAGCAGGCCACCGGCGTGACGCTGGGGGAGCTTGCCGCCGATGTCGGCCAATCGGCGCTGCGCAAGATCGCCGGGCAAGAGCAGCCCGCGCCGCAGCCGGTTCCGCGCGACCTGGATGATTTCCTGCGGATCGGTGTGGCCCTTCTGGGCGGGCTCGCCGTCGTTTTCGGCGCGGCCGCGATGGCCCGGCAGGAACGGACACGCCCCGCGATCGGCGCCGCGGCCCTGGGGGGCGGCGCGATCCTGTTCCAGCTTTTCACCTGGTATGCGCTCGCACTGATCGGCGTGCTGCTGATCTGGGCCGTGCTCCAAAGCCTCGGCGACGTCTTCGGCGATATGTTCGGAGGCTGAGACAGGCGCCGCGCCGCCTCTCGACTCCGAAATTCCGTGCAAAGCGAAATGTCCCGTGTCATGCTGCGTTGCGGCAAGGAACATCACGGGAGCGGAGCATGACCGGCCGGATCATCACCATCGCGCAGCAGAAGGGCGGCTCGGGCAAGACCACGCTGGCCGCCAACCTCGCCGTCGCCTGGCAGCGGCAGGGGCTGAGCGTCGCGCTTCTGGACACCGATCCGCAGGGCAGCCTGGGACGCTGGTTCATGATGCGCGCCGAAAGGATGGCGGATCCCGGCATGACGCTGTCCACCGCCTCGGCCTGGGGGGTTGGATACGAGACCGGCAAGCTGGCGGGCAGCCACGACATCGTGCTGGTCGATACGCCGCCCAAGGCCGACAGCGACCTGCGCCCGGCGCTGCGCAGCGCGCAGCTGGTGCTTGTGCCGGTGGCCAGCTCGCATGTCGATCTCTGGGCGACCGAGGGCGTCCTGGATCTTGCGCGCCGTGAATCGCGCCCGGCGCTTGTCGTGCTCAATCGCACCCGTGCGCATACCCGGCTGAACGCCGACGTGGCCGCGAAGGCCGCCGAAATGGACGCCGATCTGGCCGCCGCCATGCTGGCCAACCG
>JBAVQZ010000372.1:0-3778 GCA_049694515.1 Paracoccaceae bacterium
GGCATGGGGTGTCGCCGCCCCGATGCAAAGCGCGCCGTCATCGCCGGTGCAGATCCCCTTCATCTCGGGGATCGCCGTGAGGCTGACCAGCTTCGCGGGCATCGCCAGGCGCTGCTTCAGCGTCGGGATCAGCGTCTGGCCGCCCGACAGCGCCTGCGCGTCCTCCCCGCCCAGGGCGGCCACCGCATCGGCGATGGTCGTCGGGCGCTCGAATTCGAATGCATACATCTGCCTGATCTCCTCAGCTGTTCATCGCCGCCCAGACGCGCGAGGGCGAAAGCGGCATGTCGATATGGGTGACGTTGGTGTGGCCCGCGCGCTGCAGCGCGTCGACCACCGCGTTGACAACCGACGGGGGCGAACCGATGGCCCCGGCCTCGCCGCAGCCCTTCACGCCCAGCGGGTTGTGGGTGCAGGGCGTCTGGCAGGAATGGTCCACCTTGTAGAACGGCACATCCGAGGCGCGCGGCATCGCGTAGTCCATGTAGCTGGCATTGGTCAGCTGGCCGCTTTCGTCATAGGCCGCCGCCTCGAGCAGGGCCTGTCCGATGCCCTGACCGATACCGCCATGCACCTGGCCATCGACGATCATCGGATTGACGATATTGCCGAAATCATCGGCCGCCGCGAAGCTTTCGATGGTGACCTTGCCGGTCTCGGGATCGACCTCCACCTCGCAGGCATAGGCGCCAGCGGGATAGGTGAAGTTGTTCGGGTCGTAGAAGGCAGTTTCCTCCAACCCCGGTTCAAGCTCTTCCAGCGGGTAGTTGTGCGGCACGTAAGCCGCCAGGGTGACATCGCCCCAGGCCACCGACTTGTCTGTGCCCGCCACCGAGAACTTGCCGTCCTTCAGCTCGATGTCGGATTCGCTGGCCTCCATCAGGTGGGCGGCGATCTTCTTGGCCTTGGCGATGATCTTCTCGGTCGCCCGCACCATCGCCGAGCCGCCGACCGCCAGCGAGCGCGAGCCATAGGTGCCCATGCCCATCGGCGTGTTGGCGGTGTCGCCATGCACGATCTCGACCATGTTCTCGTCGATCCCGATCATGTCGGACACCACCTGCGCGAAAGAGGTCTCGTGCCCCTGCCCGTGACTGTGGCTGCCGGTCATCACGACCAGCCCGCCGGTGGCGTTGACCCGGACCGTCGCGCTTTCGTAAAGCCCGGCGCGCGCGCCCAGCTGGCCCACCAGATGCGAGGGCGCGATGCCGCAGGCCTCGATATAGCAATTCACGCCGAGGCCGCGCAGCTTGCCGCGCTTCTTCGACTCTTCAAGACGCTTCTCGAAGCCCGCCACGTCGGCGATCTCCAGCATCTTGTCCATCGTGGCATTGTAGTCGCCGGTGTCGTATTCCACCGCCACGGGCGTGGCATAGGGAAACTCGGTGATGAAATTCTTTCGGCGCAGCTCGATCGGGTCGATCCCCATCTCGCGCGCCGCCTTGTCGATCACCCGCTCCAGCTGGAACGTCGCCTCCGGCCGGCCGGCGCCGCGATAGGCGTCCACCGGCACGGTGTTGGTGAACACCGCCTTCACGTTCACGTAGATCAACGGGGTCTTGTAGTTGCCCGCCATCAGCGTGCCGTGCAGCCATGTCGGCACCGAAGGCGCGAAGGTCGACAGATATGCCCCCATGTTGGCATGGGTGTCGGTGCGCAGGGCCAGGAAATTGCCCTGCTTGTCCAGCGCCAGCTCGATCTTGGTGACGTGGTCGCGGCCATGCGCGTCGGTGATGAAGCTTTCCGAGCGCGAGCAGGTCCATTTTACCGGGCGCTTCAACTGCCCCGCGGCGAAGGTGCAGAACGCCTCTTCGGCATAATGGAAGATCTTCGAGCCGAAGCCGCCGCCCACGTCGGGCGCCACGACGCGAAGCTTGTGCTCGGGGATGCCCAGCACGAAGGCGCCCATCAGCAGGCGGATCACATGCGGGTTCTGGCTGGTGGTATAGAGCGTGTGCTCGCCGGTGGAAGGATTGAAATCGCCCACCGCCACGCGCGGCTCCATCGCATTGGCCACCAGGCGCTGGTTCACCAGCTCCAGCGTCGTGACGTGATCTGCCTCCTTGATGGCCTTGTCCACCGCCTCGCGGTTCTCCTCGACAAAGCCCCAGTCATAGCAGAGGTTCGACTCCAGCTCGTCATGCACCTTGGGCGCGCCATCCTTGAGCGCGGCCTTCATGTCGATCACGGCCGGCAGCTCGTCGATATCAAAGACGATGTCCTCGGCCGCGTCGCGGGCCTGTTCCGGCGTCTCGGCCACCACGGCGGCGATCGGATCGCCGACATGGCGCACCTTGCCCCGCGCCAGCACGGGGTGGCCGGGCTCCTGCATCGGTTTGCCGAACCGGTCGGTCACGCACCAGCCGCAGGGCAGCCCGCCGATGCCTTCGAAATCGGCGCCGGTGAAGATGCGGATCACGCCGGGCATGGCCTCGGCGGCGCTGGTGTCGATCTTGTTGATCTTGCCATGCGCGACGTCGGAGCGCAGGAAATGCACATAGGCCTGCCCGCGCAGGTTGATGTCGTCGGTGTAATGGCCGTGCCCGGTCAGGAACCGCACGTCCTCGCGCCGCTTGCTGCTAGCGCCGATACCATGGTCTTTCGGCATGTCATCCTCCCTGGATGCGGGGTGCGAAACAGCACCCCTGCGTCGGTAATGTCCTTTGGCTTATTCGGCGGCGATCGCCCCCACGTCCTGGCCACTGGCGGCCATGATCGCCTTGACGATATTGTGGTAGCCGGTACAGCGGCAGATATTGCCCTCGAGATACTCGCGGATCTCGTGTTCGCTGGGCTTGGGGTTGTCCTTCAGCAGCGCCGCCGCCGACATCACCATGCCCGGCGTGCAGAAGCCGCATTGCAGCCCGTGATGGTCCTGGAAGGCCTGCTGGATCACCGAAAGCGACCCGTCGGGGTTTTCCATCCCCTCGATGGTTCGCACCTCGGCGCCCTCGGCCTCGCCCGCGAACATGGTGCAGGCCTTCACGGCCTTGCCGTCCACATGCACCACGCAGGCGCCGCACTGGCTGGTGTCGCAGCCGACATGGGTGCCGGTCAGGCCCAGCCCTTCGCGCAGGAACTGCACCAGCAGCGTGCGGCCCTCGACCTCGCCCGAAACGGATTTGCCGTTCACGGTCATCGTGACCTTGGTCATCTGTCATCCTCCCTGATCTGAGTTGCGGCGAGTAAAGCACGCAAATTTCGCTTTGAGAACCATTGACTTTTCATTGCCCCCGATCACGTTCCCGTGGCTGGGGACGCGACGGAATTTCCTTCAGCAGGCCGCCGACGCCCATCGCCGCGATATCGTCGCCGGTGAGGTGCAAGCCGCAGGCGACCCGTTCCAGCACCCAGTCCGCGCCGTGCAGCACCGGGCTGCGCGCGCTGCCGGGCAGCCCGATCACCGGGCGGCCGCCCTGATCGCCCAGAAACAGCAGGTTTCCCGGATCGACGGGTATCCCGAAACGGTCCACCCGGCCGCCGGCCTGGCGCACCGCCTCGGGGCCGGTGTCGTGCAAATCGGAAGTGGCAGAGCCCGTGAGGATCAGCGCGTTCTCGCCCGGCAGTCCGCGCAGCGCCGCGGCCATCGCGCCCACCTCGTGCGGCACGGTTTCCACCGCCAACAGCGAGATACCAAGCGCGTCCAGCCGCAGGGCGATCGCCTTGCGCCCCTTCTCGTTCAGGCTGGGCTTCTGCCCCGGCACCTCGGAGAGAATCAGCCCCGCCGTCTTCCGCTCTACGGGCCGGACGCGCAGCGCGCCCACCGCCGCGGCGCAGG
>JBAVQZ010000373.1:0-3425 GCA_049694515.1 Paracoccaceae bacterium
GGATGCGGGTCAGCGAACCCGCCGCCGACCTTGCCGTGGCCGCCGCCCTGCTGAGCGCGCGCGAGGACGTGGCGCTGCCCGCCGACACCGTGATTTTCGGCGAAATCAGCCTGTCAGGGGCTCTCCGTCCAGTGGGTCAGAGCGAAAACAGGTTGAAAGAGGCGCAAAAACTTGGTTTCACACATGCTATCGCCCCCGCGCTCGGGAAAACGGCGGGCAGCGCCGGGATGACGCTGCGCCGGATGTCCGATCTGACCGCATTTGTGGGTGACGTATTCGGCGCAGGTTGAGCCGCGAAGGAGCGACATATGGACGGGTTCACCATCATCGACGCGGTCGTAGCCGCCGTCATCATCCTCTCTGCCATCCTGGCCTATTCGCGGGGGCTGGTGCGCGAGGCCATGGCAATCGTGGGGTGGATTGCCGCCGCCGTCCTGGCTTTCATCTTCGCTCCGACCGTGGAACCGCTGATAAAGCAGGTGCCGGTCCTGGGCGAGTTCATCGGAGACAGTTGCGAGATTTCGATCATCGCGTCATTCGCCGCGGTCTTCGCCGTGGCGCTGGTGGTGATGTCGATCTTCACGCCGCTGTTCTCGTCGCTGGTGCAGCGCTCGGCCGTCGGCGGCATCGACCAGGGGCTGGGTTTCCTGTTCGGCGTGGCCCGGGGCATCATCCTGGTCGCGGTGGCCTTTTTCGTCTATGACACGGTGATCAACTCCGAACCGATCGCGGTGGTGGACAACAGCCGCTCGGCCGCGGTCTTTTCCCAGCTCACCGCGAAAATCGAACAGCGCGACCCCGAACAGGCGCTGGGCTGGCTGACAAATCAATACGACCGCCTTGTCGGAGATTGCGGCGCCGCCGAGTGAGCGCGGGGCGCGTGGATCACTTTTGTGATCCTTTCGTGACACCGGGGAGCCAAGGCACTAAGTAGGGGTCATCCTGCCTCAAACGGATTCGGAGCCCCGCTGAAATGCGCGAGATGCCCCCCAGCCACCCGTTCGACGATGACAAACTGAAAGAGGAATGCGGCGTGTTCGGCGTGATCGGGGTGACCGACGCGGCGAATTTCGTGGCGCTCGGCCTGCATGCGCTTCAGCATCGCGGGCAGGAGGCCGGCGGCATCGTCAGCCACGACGCCGAACAGGGATTCAACTCGGCGCGTCGGTTCGGTTATGTCCGCGACAATTTCACCAAGGCCAGCCTGATGGAGACGCTGCCCGGCCCGCTGGCCATCGGGCATGTGCGTTATTCAACCTCCGGGTCGAAGGGGCCGACGCAGATCCGCGACGTGCAGCCGTTCTTCGGCGAATTCTCGATGGGGGGCGCGGCGATCGCCCATAACGGCAATATCACCAATGCCGACGCCCTGCGGAAAGAGTTGATCGAGCGCGGCTCGATCTTCCAGTCCAGCAGCGACAGCGAATGCATCATCCACCTGATGGCCCGCTCGCTGCAACGCAACATCCCCGAACGGATGAAGGACGCGCTTCGCCGGGTCGAGGGCGCGTTTTCCATCGTCGCGATGACCCGCACCAAGCTGATCGGGGTGCGCGACCCGCTGGGCGTGCGCCCGCTGGTGCTGGGCCGCATCGGCGACGGCTGGGTGCTGAGTTCGGAGACCTGCGCGCTGGACATCATCGGCGCCGAATTCGTGCGCGAGATCGCGGCGGGCGAGATGGTGGTGATCTCGGCCGAGCACGGGCTGGAAAGCTTTCAGCCATTCGAGCGGGTCAAGCCGCGCTTCTGCATCTTCGAGCATGTCTATTTCTCGCGCCCCGATTCGATCCTCGGCGGCCGCTCGGTCTATGAGACCCGCCGCCAGATCGGCGTGGAGCTTGCGCGGGAAGCCCCGCAGGACGCCGATCTTGTCTGCCCGGTGCCCGACAGCGGCACCCCCGCGGCGATCGGTTATTCTCAGGAAAGCGGGATTCCCTATGCGATGGGGATCATCCGCAACCAGTACATGGGCCGCACCTTCATCGAACCGACCGAGCAGATCCGCAACATGGGCGTACGGCTGAAATTGAACGTCAACCGGGCGCTGATCCGGGGCAAGCGGGTGATCCTGGTCGATGACAGCGTGGTGCGCGGCACCACCTCGCGCAAGATCAAGGAGATGGTGCTGGATGCCGGCGCCAGGGAAGTGCATTTCCGCATCGCCAGCCCGCCGACGGCCTGGCCCTGCTTCTATGGCGTGGACACGCCCGAGCGGGACAAGCTGCTTGCCAGCCACATGTCCGAGGAGGAGATGCGCGAGCATCTGCAAGTGGACAGCCTGCGCTTCATCTCGCTCAACGGGCTCTACCGCGCCGTGGGCGAGGTGAACGGGCGCAATCCGGACGCACCGCAATACTGCGACGCCTGTTTCTCGGGGGAATATCCCGTCGCGCCGTCGGACATGATCGCCAAGGGGTTCGAGGTGAAGGCCGCGGAATGAGCCTGCGCTTCCGGCCGCATCACTTCCTCTGCTCGCTGGGCTTCGCGGGAAGGGGCTACTCCGACGCCTTCACCGCCAACATGGACACCATCGTGTCCGGCGGCCTGCGCGCCCAGGGCGGCGCGAAACTGCCGATCGAGGTTGTTAGCGCGGTGGATGACATCTGCGCCCCCTGCCCGCACCGCCGCGGCGAAGGCTGTGACAAGCAGGCAAGGATCGACGCGCTGGACGCCGCGCATGGCCGGGCGCTGGGTCTCACCCCCGGCGACCGGCTGACCTGGGGTGATGCGCTGGAGCGTATCCGCGACCGGGTCGCGCCGGGCGACCTGTCCACGCTCTGCGCCGGATGTCAGTGGCTGGAGCTTGGCCTTTGCGAAGCGGCGCTGGAGCGGTTGCACAGCGCCGGAGCGAAATAAAAAACGCCGCCCCGAAGGGCGGCGCATCTTTGCGAAAAAAGGGCGTATCAGCCGCGGCGGGCCTTCAGCGCCGACCAGGCACCGGTCACCACCAGCGCTGCGATAACGGCCTTCACCACGTCGCCCAGAAGGAAGGGCAGCGCGCCGACCTTGGCCGCGCCCGCCAAGTCCAGCGGCGTTGCCGCGGTCAGCCAGGCCAGCCCCGGAATGTAGAGCAGCGCCGAAATCGCGATCGCCGCAAGCGCGGTCGTCACCACCCCGCGCGCGATTCCGCGCTCCGCGGCCAGGCCGGCCAGCCATGCCATTGCGACGAAGCCGAACAGGAAACCGGCGGTCGGGCCGACCAGGGCCACCGTTGACGCGCCCCCCGAGAAAACCGGCAGGCCCATCGCGCCCTCGGCCAGATAGGCTGCCAGCGTCACCGCGCCGAGGCGCGAACCGAAGCTGAGCCCGACGATCAGGATCGCCAGCGTCTGCAAGGTCATCGGCACCGGGAACATCGGCACGCTGATCTGCGCGGCCAGCGCCACGAAGAACGAGCCGCCCAGCACCATCAGGCCGCGGGACAG
>JBAVQZ010000374.1:0-1557 GCA_049694515.1 Paracoccaceae bacterium
GGCCGGTTCGCTGACCGCCATCCTCACCGCGCTCGGCATCGCCTGGGCGCTCGGCGTACAGGGCGAGGTTCTGCTCTCGCTCGCGCCGAAATCGGCCACCGCGCCGGTGGCGCTGGGCATATCGCAAAGCATCGGCGGATCGCCGACGCTGACGGCGGTTCTGGTGATCCTGACGGGTATCATCGGCGCCATCGTGGCCACGCCGCTTTTGAACCTTCTGCGCATCCGCGACTGGCGGGCGCGCGGCTTTGCCGTCGGGGTGGCGGCGCATGGCATCGGCACCGCCCGCGCCTTCCAGGTGAACGAGACCGCCGGCGCCTTCGCCGGCATCGGCATGGGGCTGAACGCGATGCTTACATCGCTCCTCGTCCCGCTCCTCGTACGATGGTTGTTCTGAGCCATGCCCCGACCCGTCCGCGCCAAAGACCCGTATGACTGGCCCGCGCTGCTGACGCTGATCCGGACCAGCTACGCCTATATGGAGGGGCGGATCGACCCGCCATCGTCGATGCACCGGCTGACGGCGGAAAACATCGCGCGCCAGGCCGAAACGGGTGAGGTCTGGGTGATCGAGGAGGCGGGCCACCCCGTCGCCTGCGTCTTCCTGACCCCGCGCCAGGATGCGCTCTATCTCGGCAAGCTGGCCGTCGCGCAGGGGCATCGCGGCCGGGGTTTCGCCCGCCAGCTCGTCGCGAAGGCCGAGAATCGCGCGCGGCAGATGGGACTGCCCGCGCTGGAGTTGCAGACACGAGTCGAGCTTCTGGAGAACCACGTCGCATTCGCGGCGCTGGGTTTCATGCAGACCGGTGAGACATCGCATGCCGGTTATGACCGCCCCACCAGCCTGACGCTGCGAAAGACACTCTAGCCCTTTTCACCCAGCGTCCGCGCCTGGCTCAGCGTCAGCGATGTCGAAAGCGCCTCGGGGTCAAGGCGCAGCTCGATCACCGCCGGAACGCCCGACGCTGCGGCGCGGGCGAAGGCGGCCGGGAAATCGCCGCCTTGCGTGACCGTTTCGCCATGTCCGCCATAGGCGCGCGCCAGCGCCGCAAAATCCGGGTTCGCAAGGTCGGTGCCGCTGGTCCGGCCGGGATAGTGACGTTCCTGATGCATCCGGATCGTGCCGTAACGGCCGTTGTTGGCGACCACCACAATGGGTTTCGCACCATGCTGCACGGCGGTCGAGAACTCGTTCAGCGTCATCTGGAAACAGCCGTCGCCCGCCATGCAGACGACCTGCCGCCCCGGATGGCGCAGGCTGGCCGCGATCGCCGCCGGAAAACCGTAGCCCATCGAACCGCTCGTCGGGGCAAGCTGCGTGCCGTGCCGCTTGAAGGTGAAATAGCGATGCACGAAGGCGGCGTAGTTGCCCGCCCCGTTGGTCACGATTGCATCCTCCTCCAGGTGCTCCGACAGCCAGCGCACCACCGCCTCCATCTTCACCGCGCCGGGTGTTTCCTTGGGCGCGGTCCAGGCCTCGTAATCGCCCCGCGCGGCGCGCGTCCACTCGGCCCAGCGGGGCGCGGGGGCCTCCGCCCCGGCGAGCGCGTCCAGCAT
>JBAVQZ010000375.1:0-1614 GCA_049694515.1 Paracoccaceae bacterium
CATCGAGGACGGCGCCGAGATGGGCCGCGCGCTGGGCGAGGCGCTGCGCGCGCGGGCCGGCGGCGATTTCCTGGACTGGATCGGCCAGACCTGAGCCGTCAGGCCGGGTCGGGCCCGACCCGCACCAGTTGCTTGCCGAAATTGCCGCCCTTCAGCAGGCGGATGAAGGCGTTCGGCGCATTCTCCAGCCCCTCTTCGACGCTTTCGCGATAGGAAATGGTGCCGTTCCGCACAAGCGGCGCCACCTCGGCCAGAAAATCCGGCATCCGGTCGAAATGGTCGAAGATGATGAAGCCCTGCACACGCAGCCGCTGGCGCAGGATCGCGCCCCAGATGGCCGGGGCGGGCATCGCAGCATCTGCCCCGGAATACCACGCGATCATGCCGCACAGCGCGATCCGGCCATGCGTGTTCATCCGTGGCAGGACCGCCTCAAGGGTCTTGCCGCCCACATTCTCGAAATAGATGTCCACGCCTTGCGGCGCGGCCTCGGCGATCTGCGCGGACAGCGCGGTGGCGTCGGGCGCGGAGCGGTGATCCAGGCAGGTGTCATAGCCCAGCTCCTTCTCGGCATAGGCGCATTTCTCGGTGCCGCCGGCGACGCCGATCACGCGCATCCCCTTCTGCGCGGCGAGCTGGCCGACAAGGCTGCCCACCGCGCCGGTCGCCGCCGAGACGACTATGGTCTCGCCCGGCTGCGCCCCGGCGATGTCGTTCAGCCCGACCCAGGCGGTCAGCCCCGGCATCCCCAGAACGCCCAGCGCGGTCGAGACGGGTGCGATCGCGGGGTCGAGCTTGCGCACCCCGGCGCCGTCGGAAATCCCGTGGCTGGCCCAGCCCAGCGGCGCGACGATGACATCGCCGGGCTGGAAGTCGGGCAGGTTGGAGGTCACGACCTCCGCCACGCAGCCGGCCTGCATCGTCTGGCCGATCTCCACCGGCGCGGCGTAGGATTTCGCGGCGCTCATCCGCCCGCGCATGTAGGGATCCAGCGACAGCCAGATCGTGCGGGCCAGAAACTCCCCCGGTCCCGGTTCCGGCATCGGAGCGGTCTCCAGGCGGAAGTCTTCCACGGTCGGCGCGCCCTCGGGGCGGCTTGCAAGAACGATGCGTTGCATTTGCTGTGTCATCGGCTGGCCTCTCTTCGCTTGTTGCGGTTTCGGTTCGTGACCGGGGTCGGCACGCCCCGTCACGGAAGGACCTTGCCGGGATTCATGATGCCATGCGGGTCGAGTGCCGCCTTGATCTGGCGCATCACGTCCAGGGCCACCGGGTCCTTGCGGCGTGCCATCGTCGCCCGTTTCGAAAGGCCGATCCCGTGCTCGGCAGAGAAGCTCCCGCCAAGCTCGGCCACCACATCCTCGACGGCCTCGCGGATCGCATCGCTGAGCGCAGCGTCGTCGCGCGACGGAAATACCGCGTAATGCAGGTTGCCGTCGCCCAGATGGCCAACGGTCAGCGCCTCGGCGCCCGCATCCAGCGCGGGCAGGCGCGTCTCCATCCGCTCCAGGAACGCCGCCACCCGGTCCAGCGGCAGGGCGATGTCGTTGTCCACGATCGGCCGGCGCGAGAAGGTGATCTCGGCCGCCGCCTCGCGCCGCGCCCAGATCGACT
>JBAVQZ010000376.1:0-6118 GCA_049694515.1 Paracoccaceae bacterium
GACCAGCACCTGCCGCGCCGCCGCCCCGGCGCGCCGCATCTTCTCGAACCCGTCGCGCATCGAGGTCGAGCCGCCGGTCACCTGCATCCCCAGCACCCGGCCCGCGCGTTCCATCGCACCTTGGGCCAGGTCCCGCATCCGGCTGTCGCCATACTCGGCGAAGGGCAACCCCGAGGCCGCGACCGCGCCATTGTAATAGGTCTCGGACGCCGGCCCGTGGATCGCGTTCACCTGCCCCCAGGGCAGGTCCAGCTCCTCGGCCACCAGGGCGGCCAGGGTCGTCTGGACCCCCTGCCCCATCTCGGCGCGCGGCGTCACGATGGAAACGCCGTCGCCCGTGATCAGCAGATAGGGGGTCAGCGCGGCCTCCCCCTCCCCCGGCTCCAGCGGGTTTTTCAAGGGTTTCACCATCTCGTAAACCCCGAAGGCCACGCCGCCCGCAACGGCGGCAGAGCCGATCAGGAAGGCGCGGCGGGTGGTCTTGCCGAAACGCGCCATCGCTCAGCCCTCCTGCAACAGCCGGGCCGCGTCATGGATCGCGGCGCGGATGCGCGGATAGGTGCCACAACGGCACAGATTGCCGGACATCGCGTCGTCGATGTCGCGATCGGTCGGCGCGGGGTTGTCCGCCAGAAGCGCCGTGGCCGCCACCACCTGACCTGACTGGCAATAGCCGCATTGCGCCACCTGATGCGCGACGAAGGCTTTCTGAACCGCGCTCAGCGCATCGGGCGCGCCCAGCGCCTCGATCGTGGTGACCGCCCCCCGCACATCGCCCGCCGCTGTCACGCAGGCGCGCACCGGCTGGCCGTCGATCAGCACCGCGCAGGCACCGCATTGCGCGATGCCGCAGCCGTATTTCGTGCCGGTCAGGCCCAGTTCGTCCCGCAAGACCCACAGAAGCGGCATTTCGGGTTCGATATCCAGATCGTGGGAAGTTCCGTTGATGGTCAGCTTCATCGTGCCCCCGGCCCGGCCTCATGGTGATTTTCCGGGACCATAGGCCGGCAGGGGCGGTTTGTCCGCTGTTTTGAACAGGATCACGAAAACTTAACGCAACAAAAAAGGGCGCCCGCAGGCGCCCTTCAAGGTCGTTCAGAGAAGTGGCTTACGCCAGCGCGATGTTGGTCGCGCTCTCGCGGCCGTCACGGCCGGCTTCGATGTCGAAGGTCACTTTCTGATTGTCGGCCAGGCTGCGCAGGCCAGCGCGCTCAAGCGCGGTGATGTGCACGAACACGTCCTTGCTGCCGCCATCGGGGGCGATGAAGCCAAAGCCTTTAGTTTCGTTGAACCATTTTACGGTGCCAGTAGCCATCCGTTCGTCTCCTTCATTTTGCTGCCCGCGTTGGTGCGGCAGCCCGGCGTGGTCAGTGCAAGATCGAGGAACTGACAGCCGTGTGAGGGAGACAGTGGTCGATAGTGATAACGTCGCCCGGATCACATGGGGCTTTCCGTTTCACTTTGCAAGAGAAATCGTCCGCCGGCCAGGCGCGCGCAATGGTCGGGTCACGGCCGCCCCAACGAAAAGCAACCCTGGGTTGTCTTTCTTTTGTCCGGAAAAAGGCGTAGTTTTGGCGCAGTCATGCCCTTGTTTCGACATTTGCATGCAACAGTTTCGGGCGTGCCCCGCAATTGTGGCGGCATCAAGAACGAACCAAGGAAACTGTGGCACAATAGTGAGGAATTCCGAAGATGATGACCTTTTTGGAAAAAGCCCGCGCCGGACGCGCCTCCGCCCTTGAAACCCGGGCCGAGCGCCTTGGCAATGCGCCGATCGCCCCTGACGCGCGGACCCGTTTCCAGGCGCCGCGGCGCAACGATGCCGATTCCGATACGGTCACCTTCGTCTCGTTCCGGGCCCGGCTGGCGGCAGCCCCCCTGCCGCTTCACTGAGTCGGGAACCGCCGGGGCGCTCCCTCACGCCCCGGCGCTCTTCTTTTTCTCCTCCCGGCCGGCGTCCTCCCCGCGACAAGGGGCGGGCGCCGGCGCCTTTTTTTCGACGGCGCGCGACACGGCTTCGTGATCGTCTTTCTGATCTGGATCAATACGCTGTGCGCCGCAGGGGCGTAGCGGCGGGACATTCGGAAAAATGGAGGATCAATCATGCAACTCACCCGCAGGCTTCTCATGGCGGGCGTCACCGGCGCCGCCATGCTCACCGCCCTTCCCGCCCTCGCCGAGACTGTCGTCAACGTCTCGCTCTGGGACAAGGGCGCGGATATGGCGATGCCCGACAACCTGGGCTATGCCATGGGCGACGACACGAGCGGCGCGACGATGGGCGTGGAGCTTTCGCAAGAGAGCGTCCCGGCGGGCGCGGTGCGCTTCGTCGTCACCAACGATTCCAAAGATACCATTCACGAGATGATCATCTCGCCGGTTCCCGCGGATGGGTCGGAACTGCCCTACGTCGCCGACGAGATGCGCGTCGACGAGGATGCCGCCGGCCATCTGGGCGAAGTCGCCGAACTTGACCCGGGCGCCAGCGGAGAGCTGGTGCTGACGCTCAAGCCGGGCAAATACATCGCCTTCTGCAATATCCCGGGCCATTACATGGCGGGCATGTGGGCGCTGCTGACCGTCACCGAATAGCATCTTCCCCGCGTCGCGGCCAAGGCATCGCGGCGCGGGGCTGGCGATCCCGGCAGGACTCGAACCTGCAACATCCTGATTAGAAGTCAGGTGCTCTATCCAGTTGAGCTACGGGACCACTGCCCCGGCTTTTGCGCGAGGCGCGGCCCGAAGGCAAGCCTTCAGTGGGTCCACACGGCGCGACGGTCGGGGGTAAAATTCTCGCCGTAGCCACCGGGCCGGATGTTCGGCTTGCGCGTCTTCGGCTCCATCACCTGTGCGTCGATGCCGTGCTCCTTGGCATATTCCAACGCCTCTTCCTTTGTATCGAAGCGCAGCCTGACCTGCGACTGCATGTCCGATGAACTGGTCCAGCCCATCAGCGGATCGACCTCGCGCGGGCTGGCCGGGGGAAATTCCAGAATCCATTGATGCGTCTTGGCGGTGCCGGACTGCATCGCGGTCTTCGAGGGCTGATAGATTCGGGCGCGCATCGAACTCTCCTCTATGCTGCGGTCCCGTTATGGGAAAATCCGGTGCCCTGCGCAAGAGGGCGCGCGTCGCCCCGGGTGTTGCGTGACTGTCGCCCCCTGGGCGCGCCTGTCGGCCATCCGATCATCCGCTGACCGCCAGGCCGCTAGCGCCCACGCGCAATGAGATGTAGGTTCGTCGTCATACCTTGTGAGCATCGCCCACGCCGCGGGAGGGGTCAGCACATGCGTGAAATCGATTTCTGGTATTCGATCGGAAGCACGTACAGCTACCTGACGGTCATGCGCCTTGCCGACATCGCCCGGTCCGGAAAGGTCCGGCTCCGCTGGCGGCCCTTCAACGTGCGCCACGTCATGGTCGAGCAGAACAACGTCCCTTTCAAGGACAAGCCGGTAAAGGCTGCCTACATGTGGCGGGACATCGGGCGGCGGGCGGAAAGATACGGCCTGAAACCTTCCCTTCCAGCGCCCTACCCTCTTCCCGGGCTTGTTTTCGCCAACGAGGTCGCGACCCTCGGCGTCAACGAGGGATGGGTCGAGGACTACACCCGCGCCACCTATCGCCTGTGGTTCGAGAAAGGTCAGCCTCCCGGCGAGGAACCGAACCTTTCGGCGTGCCTTTCAGAGATCGGCCAGGACCCGGCGCGGGTCATGACTGCGGCTGCAACCGACGAGATCGGGGCTCAGCTCATGCGCTCGACAGAACGGGCGATGGCGCTTGGCGTATTCGGCTCCCCGAGCTTCGTGGTGGGAAAGGAAGTGTTCTGGGGGGACGACCGCCTGGACGATGCCATCGAATGGGCACGCCTGGGTCATCTGGTCTAGGTTCGACGACACGGCTCGCGGAAACGTCCGTGCCTTTCGTGACTCCTCCGCGCCGGGCGCACCCCTTGAACGCGGGCACGAACGGAACAAGTGTTAGGGGCCGTAAAGGAATCGCTCATGCCCTACACCCATTCCGACAGCTCCCCCGCGCTGCTCCACGCCCCGGCGCCCGACGTCAGGACCCGCCCCAAGCTGGAAGGCGGCAAGCGCTTCACCATGAAGACCGAGTTCGAGGCCGCCGGCGACCAGCCCACGGCCATCGCCGAGCTTACCGCCGGCGTGACCGAGGGCGAGCGCAACCAGGTGCTGCTGGGCGCGACGGGCACCGGCAAGACCTTCACCATGGCCCGCGTCATCGCGGAAACCCAGCGCCCCGCCATCATCCTGGCGCCCAACAAGACACTCGCCGCCCAGCTTTACGGTGAATTCAAACATTTCTTTCCCGACAACGCGGTCGAGTATTTCGTCAGCTACTATGACTACTACCAGCCCGAGGCCTATGTCCCGCGCTCGGACACCTATATCGAGAAGGAATCCCAGATCAACGAGCAGATCGACCGGATGCGCCACTCGGCCACCCGCGCGCTGCTGGAGCGTGACGACGTCATCATCGTGGCCTCGGTCTCGTGCATCTACGGCATCGGCAGCGTCGAGACCTACGGCGCCATGACGCAGGACCTGGTCGCCGGGCAGGAATACGACCAGCGCAAGGTGATGGCCGACCTGATCGCCCAGCAATACCGCCGCAACGACGCCGCCTTCCAGCGCGGCAGCTTCCGGGTGCGCGGCGACGTGCTGGAGATCTGGCCCGCCCACCTGGAGGACCGCGCCTGGCGGCTGTCCTTCTTCGGCGAAGAGCTGGAGGCAATCACCGAGTTCGACCCGCTGACGGGACAGAAGACCGACACGTTCGAGCGGATCCGCGTTTACGCCAACTCGCACTACGTCACGCCGAAGCCGACGATGAAACAGGCGATCATCGGCATCAAGAAAGAGCTGCGCCAGCGCCTGGACCAGCTCGTGGCCGACGGCAAGTTGCTGGAGGCGCAGCGGCTGGAGCAGCGCACCAATTTCGACCTCGAGATGCTGGAGGCCACGGGGGTTTGCAACGGGATCGAGAACTATTCGCGCTACCTGACCGGCCGCGCACCCGGAGAGCCGCCGCCGACGCTGTTCGAATTCATCCCCGACCACGCAATCGTCTTCGCCGATGAATCCCACGTCTCGGTCCCGCAGATCGGCGGCATGTATCGCGGCGACTACCGCCGGAAATTCACCCTGGCCGAGCATGGCTTCCGCCTGCCCTCCTGCATGGACAACCGTCCCCTGAAGTTCGAGGAATGGGACGCCATGCGCCCGCAATCGGTCTTCGTCAGCGCCACCCCCGCCGCCTGGGAGATGGAGCAGACCGGCGGCGTCTTCACCGAACAGGTGATCCGGCCGACCGGCCTTCTCGACCCGCAGGTCGAGATCCGCCCCGTCGGAATGCAGGTCGACGACCTGCTGGACGAGGTGCGCCTTGTGGCCGAAAAGGGCTACCGCACGCTGGTCACCACGCTGACCAAGCGCATGGCCGAGGACCTGACCGAATACATGCACGAACAGGGCATCCGCGTGCGCTACATGCATTCCGACATCGACACGATCGAGCGGATCGAGATCCTGCGCGACCTGCGACTGGGGGCGTTCGACGTGCTGGTCGGCATCAACCTGCTGCGCGAGGGGCTGGACATCCCCGAATGCGGGCTTGTGGCGATCCTGGACGCCGACAAGGAAGGGTTCCTGCGCTCGGAAACCTCGCTGATCCAGACCATCGGCCGCGCCGCGCGCAACGCCGACGGGCGGGTGATCCTCTATGCCGACCGCATCACCGGCAGCATGGAGCGCGCCATGGCCGAGACCGACCGCCGCCGCGAAAAACAGATCGCCTATAACGAGGCGCACGGCATCACGCCCCAGACCATCCGCAAGAATGTCGAGGACATCCTGCAGGGCCTCTACAAGGGCGACGTCGACATGAACCGCGTTACCGCGAAGATCGACAAGCCCCTGCACGGCGCCAACCTCGAGGCGCATCTCGACGGGCTGCGCACCGACATGCGCAAGGCCGCCGAGAACCTGGAATTCGAGGAGGCGGCAAGGCTGCGCGACGAGATCAAGCGGCTGGAGGCCGTGGACCTGGCCATCGCCGACGACCCGCTGGCCCGCCAGCAGGCGGTCGAGGCCGCCAG
>JBAVQZ010000377.1:0-3842 GCA_049694515.1 Paracoccaceae bacterium
GACCGCTGCGCCGAGGGATAGCCGATCTGGGCCGGATGCAGGATTCGGCGCGGCGCGTGACCGCGCTTCTGCCCAAGGAGACGCAGGCGCCTCCCGCCACGGTCCGCCATCCCGATCCCGTAAATACGCCACCATTGGCGATGCGAGGTGTGACCTATCGGCATCCCGGCGCCACGCGCCCCGTGCTCGAGGGGTTCGACCTGTCGCTGACGCCCGGCCGGATCACTGCGCTGACCGGCCCCAGCGGCGGCGGCAAGAGCACGGTTCTGGCGCTTGCAGCCGGACTGGTTGACCCCGAAGCCGGCGAGATACGGCTGTTCGGCCAGCCGCTCGCCACGCTGCCGGAGCCGGAAATCCGCGCCGGGCTTGCGTTTTTGCCGCAGCGCAGCGCGCTGTTGGGCGATAGCTTTTTCGACATGCTGGCGTTGGCCGATCCGGCCCTCACCGAAGCGGAAGCCCAAGCGGCCCTGGCCGCGACGGCGCTTGACGACACCGTTGCACGGCGCGGCGGCCTGAACGCCCCACTGCGCGAGAATGGCGCGGGCCTTTCAGGCGGCGAACAGCGCAGGCTCGCACTGGCCCGGACCCTTCTGCGTCGTCCGCGCCTGCTGTTGCTCGATGAGCCGACCGAGGGCCTGGACCGCGCCGCCGCGGCCCGCGTGCTGGACGGGATCAGGCGGTTCCTGCCCGATGCCACCATCCTGACTGCGTCACATCGCGCAGTTGAGAAACGCTGGGCGGATCACAGCTTGTACATTGCGGGCCAGCCCCGCCCGCCGGAAGATTGACTTGGATCAATGTGTTCCGGCCCGCGCAGGCGTAGGCCTCCGAACATGAATCCCGGATACAGGTTATCCGGAGGTCAAGGAACGGAGATTCGCGGATGGAATTCGGTATCGTCGAGCTGTCGCGGCTGCAGTTTGCCATGACGGCGCTCTATCACTTCCTGTTCGTGCCGCTGACGCTGGGCCTGTCGGTCCTCGTCGCGATCATGGAGACGGTCTATGTCATGACCGGTCGCCCGATCTGGCGGCAGATGACGAAATTCTGGGGCACGCTGTTCGGCATCAACTTCGTGCTCGGCGTTGCCACGGGCATCACCATGGAATTCCAGTTCGGCATGAACTGGAGCTATTACAGTCACTATGTCGGCGACATCTTCGGCGCTCCGCTGGCGATCGAGGGCCTGATGGCCTTCTTCCTGGAGGCCACTTTCGTCGGGCTGTTCTTCTTCGGCTGGGACAAGCTGTCGAAGGTGCAGCACCTCATGGTGGCCTGGCTGGTGGCGATCGGCTCCAACTTCTCGGCGCTCTGGATTCTTATCGCGAACGGCTGGATGGCCAACCCGGTTGGGGCCGAGTTCAACCCGATCACGATGCGGATGGAGATGACCAGTTTCTTCGACGTGATCTTCAACGAGGTCGCGCAGGCCAAGTTCGTCCATACCGTTTCGGCGGGCTATGTCACCGCGGCGGTGTTCGTCCTTGGCGTTTCGTCCTGGTACATGCTCAAGGGCCGTCATATCGAGCTCGCCCGCCGCTCCATCACCGTGGCGGCAAGCTTCGGGCTGGCCTCGGCGCTGTCGGTCGTCGTGCTGGGCGACGAGTCGGGCTATTCCGCCTCGCACACCCAGAAGATGAAGCTCGCCGCGATCGAGGCGATGTGGGACACGCACCCGGCACCGGCCTCGTTCACCTTGGTGGGCGTGCCCGATCAGCAGGCGCGCGAGACGAAATACGCGATCCACATCCCTTACGTGATGGGGCTGATCGGCACCCGCTCGATGAACACGGTGATGCCGGGGATCAAGGAGCTGGTGCAGCAGTCCGAGACCAAGATCCGCTCGGGGATTCTGGCTTATGATGCGCTGATGAAGATCCGCGCCGCGAAGGGGAACGTCGATTCCGAGGTGCAGACTGCGTTCGAGCGGCACAGCGCCGACCTGGGCTATGCCTTCCTGTTGAAGCGCTATGTCGAAGACCCGCGCCTGGCGACCGAAGCGCAAATCCAGAAGGCCGCCGACGATACCGTTCCCGGCGTGTTCCCGCTGTTCTGGTCATTCCGCATCATGGTGGGGCTGGGCTTCTTCTTCATCGCGGTGATGGCCTATTTCTTCATCCGCGCCTCGTTCAGCGGCATGAACTTCCCGCGCTGGGCGCTGCGGCTGGGCGTGGCGATCATTCCCGCGCCCTGGATCGCGGCCGAGCTGGGCTGGTTCGTGGCCGAGTTCGGGCGCCAGCCCTGGACGGTGGACGGCGTCCTGCCCACCGCCTTGTCGGTCAGCAATCTTTCGGTCGGACAACTGGCCTTCACGCTGGCGGGCTTCGCGCTGTTCTACACCGTGCTTTTCATCGTCGAGATGGGGCTGATGGTGAAATACATCCGAAAGGGCCCCTACATGGATGTCGAGGAGACCGACAAGTGGATGGCCCGGCATGAAGACCGACTCAAGAATGGCGGCCGCGCCGCCCAACCCGCGGAGTAGAGACAATGATCCTGCATGAATTGCTGAGTTTCGAGTTTCTGCGCGTCGTCTGGTGGCTGCTGCTCGGCGTGCTGCTGATCGGCTTCGCGCTGACCGACGGGTTCGACCTGGGCGTCGGCGTCCTGCTGCCCTTCGTCGCCCGCACGGATGTCGAAAGGCGGGTGGCGATCAACACGATCGGCCCGGTCTGGGAAGGCAACCAGGTGTGGTTCATCTTGGGCGGCGGCGCGATCTTCGCGGCCTGGCCGCCGCTTTACGCGGTCAGCTTCTCGGGCTTCTACATCGCCATGTTCCTGATCCTCGCGGCGCTGATCCTGCGCCCGGTGGGGTTCAAGTACCGCTCCAAGCGCGACAGCGCGACATGGCGCAGCACCTGGGACTGGGCGCTGTTCCTGGGCGGCTTCGTGCCTGCGCTGGTCTTTGGCGTCGCGGTGGGCAACGTGCTGCAAGGCGTGCCGTTCCACCTGACCGAGGATCTGCACGCGGTTTATGAGGGCGGCTTCTTCGGCCTGCTCAACCCCTTCGCGCTGCTGGCCGGGCTGGTGTCGCTGTCGATGCTGGTGATGCACGGCTCGGCCTGGCTGGTGCTCAAGGCCGAAGGGCAGGTGGCGGCCCGCGCCCGGCGCTTCGGTGCCGTGGCGGCGTTGGCGACAATCGCGACCTTCGTGTTGGCCGGGTTGTGGCTGGCCATCGGGGTGGAGGGCTACGCCTTCACCACGGCGGTCGCGACGGATGGTCCGTCCAACCCTCTGCTGAACCCGGTGGCGCGCGAAGGCTCCTGGTTGTCGGCCTATGCCGTCCGGCCCTGGATCGTCGTTGCACCGTTGGCGGGCATCGGCGGCGCGCTGCTGGTCTTTCAGCAGTTCGCCCGCGGCAACGAGGTCTGGACGCTGCTGGCCTCGAAGCTGTCGATCTTCGGCATTATCTCCACCGTGGGGCTGACGATGTTCCCGTTCATCCTGCCGTCCAGCACCGCGCCAAGCTCGTCGCTGACGGTCTGGGACAGCTCATCCTCGCAGCTGACGCTGTTCGTGATGCTGGTCTCGGCGGTCATCTTCGTGCCGCTGATCCTGCTTTACACCGCCTGGGTCTACAAGGTGCTCTGGGGCAAGGTCACCGAAGCCGAGGTCAGCGAATCCGAATCCGCCTATTGAGAAAAGGAACCTGAAGAATGTGGTATTTCGCCTGGATTCTCGGCCTGCCGCTGGCCGCGCTGTTCGCGGTGGTCAACGCCATGTGGCTTGAACTGCGCGAAGACGGTGCGGCGATCGACAAGGGCGAGCGCGACTGAAAGCCGTCCTGCCGCCCGGACTCAGGCCCGGCGCGGCAGGGCAAGCATGGCCGCGAAGATCAGCGC
>JBAVQZ010000378.1:0-8740 GCA_049694515.1 Paracoccaceae bacterium
TCTTGAAGCTGTCCATGAACCGCAGAAGGATCGCGATGGTCAGCACGCCCGACATCTTGGGCAGCTCGATATAGCGGAACACCTTCCAGCGGCTGGCCTGGTCGATCTTGGCGGCCTGGTAATAGGCGTCGGGAATGGATTGCAGCCCGGCATAGGCCAGCAGCGCCACCAGCGACGTCCAGTGCCAGACGTCCATCACGATCACGGTGATCCAGGCCGAGAAGAAACCCTGCGTGTAGTTGTAGTCGATGCCCAGCTTTTCGAGCGTATGGCCCAGAAGGCCGATATCGACGCGCCCGAAGACCTGCCAGATGGTGCCGACCACGTTCCACGGAATCAGCAGCGGCAGCGCCATGAGCACCAGGCAGACCGACGCCCAGGCCCCCTTCTTGGGCATGTTCAGCGCGACGAAGATGCCCAGCGGCACCTCGATCGCCAGAATCAGGGCAGAGAAGATCACCTGCCGCTGAAGCGCCATCCACATGCGCTGGGAATGCAGCATTTCCGAGAACCACCGGAACGGGTTGTCCAGCGCGAAGAACTGCCCGGCGAAGGAATCCTGCACAGAGTAGTTGACCACGGTCATCAGCGGGATCACGGCCGAAAAGGAGACGAGCACCAGCACCGGCAGCACCAGGAACCAGGCCTTCTGATTGACGGTCTTTTCCATTACGCGGCCTCCCCCTGCACGCGCCAGTCGTCGGCATAGACGTTCACATGGTCGGCGTCGAAGACGACGCGGGTCATGTCGGGGCCGATCTCGGCCCCTTCCGGCGCGATGATGTTGATCTCGTTTCCGAAGAAGTCGGTGCGCACGATCTTGTGCCGGCCGACATCCTCGACCCGGCGCAGCTTGACCGGCAGACCTTCGCCGTTGGCCGAGAGGCGGGCGAATTCGGGGCGGACGCCGATCTGCACCTTGCCCTTGAGATGGCCGTAGCCGGTGCCGAGCGGAATCTCGGTGCCCTCGACATAGGCCATGCGCCCCTCGACGCGGGCCTCCAGCACGTTCATGCCGGGCGAGCCGATGAAATAGCCAACAAAGGTGTGCGCGGGTTTCTGGAACAGCTCTTCCGGCGTGCCGATCTGCACCACGCGGCCATCATACATCACCACCACCTTGTCGGCGAAGGTCAGTGCCTCGGTCTGGTCGTGGGTGACGTAGATCATGGTATGGCCGAACTCGTGGTGGAGCTGCTTGAGCTGGGTGCGCAACTCCCACTTCATGTGCGGGTCGATCACGGTCAGCGGCTCATCGAACAAAAGCGCGTTGACGTCCTCGCGCACCATGCCGCGTCCCAGGCTGATCTTCTGCTTGGCGTCGGCGGTCAGGCCGCGCGCCTTGCGGTTCAGCACATCCTCCATGTCGATCATCTGCGCGATCTTCTGCACCCGCTCGGCCACGTAAGTCGCCGAGGCACCACGGTTGCGCAGCGGGAACGCCAGATTGTCGCGCACCGTCATCGTGTCGTAGACGACGGGAAACTGGAACACCTGCGCGATGTTGCGTTCGGTCGTGGGGGCCTGCGTGACGTCGCGGTCGTTGAACAGGATCCGTCCCTGGCTGGGCTGCAGAAGCCCCGAGATGATGTTGAGCAGTGTGGACTTGCCACAGCCCGACGCGCCCAGAAGGGCATAGGCCTGGCCGTCCTCCCAGACGTGGTTCAGTTCCTTCAGCGCATAGTCGTCCTCACCCGCCGGGTTGGGCATGTAGGAATGCGCGAGGTTGTCGAGAGTGATCTTTGCCATTTTCCCCTCCCCCTCAGGCGGCCACGGCATAGGCGGCGGGCGCGACAAGCCCCCCGTCCTCGCCGAATACATAGACATGCGCCGGGTCCAGATAGACGGTCAGCGGCGCGCCGATTTCCAGCTCGCGGACACCGTGGATCAGCCCGACCCAGCGCTCGTCGTGATAGTCTATATGCACGAAGGTCTCGGAGCCGGTGATCTCGGTCACGTGCAGCCGGGTCGTGAATTCCAGCGCGTCGTCCACGTGGCGCTCGATCTCGAGATGGTTGGGGCGGAACCCGGCCATGTAGCGCCCGTCGGGCAGCGTGGACAGCTTGCCGGAGGCGCGCACCGACTGGCCGCCGCCGAACATCAGCCTGTCGCCGTTCTTGGATATCTGCAGGAAGTTCATCGGCGGGTCCGAGAAGACCCGCGCGGTGGTGGCGTCCACCGGCTGGCGATAGACCTCGGGCGTGGGCCCGAACTGCGTCACCCGGCCTTCCCACAGGGTCGCGGTGTTGCCGCCCAGCAGAAGCGCCTCTTCCGGCTCGGTCGTGGCATATACAAAGATGGAACCCGCCTCTTCGAAGATCTTCGGAATCTCGACGCGCAGTTCCTCGCGCAGCTTGTAGTCGAGGTTTGCCAGCGGCTCATCCAGAAGCACCAGACCGGCATCCTTGACCAGAGCGCGGGCCAGCGCGCAGCGCTGCTGCTGACCGCCGGACAGTTCGAGCGGCTTGCGGTCGAGCATCGGGGTCAGCTTCATCAGATCGGCGGTCTTGCGCACCGCCGCGTCGATCTCGGACCTGTTCTTGCCCAGGAGGCGCATCGGCGAGGCGATGTTGTCGAAGACGGTCATCGACGGGTAGTTGATGAACTGCTGATAGACCATCGCCACCTTGCGATCCTGCACGCGCATGCCGGTGACGTCATCGCCATTCCACAGGATGCGCCCGGTATTCGGGACGTCGAGCCCGGCCATCAGCCGCATCAGCGAGGTCTTGCCCGACAGCGTCGGCCCAAGCAGAACGTTCATCGTGCCGTTCTGCAATTCCAGATCGGTCGGGTGGATATGGGTCTGACCGCCCACGACCTTGGACACCCCTTCCAGAACCAGTGTCATCGCTCTCTCCCTTCGCCCTAACCGACCGCGGCGCGGCGGTCGCCCGTCCGGGCGTTCTTCATCCAGTCATCCAGCGCGGCGACTTCCGCCTGGCTCATCCGCAGGCCCAGCTTGGAGCGCCGCCAGACGACATCCTCGGCGCGGCGCGCGTATTCCTTGTCCATCAGCCAGTCGATCTCGCGCTCGGTCAGCGTTCCGCCGAAGGCGTGGCCCATATCGTCCGCCGCCCCGGCGCTGCCGAGAATCTCGCGCGCCTCGGTGCCGTAGGCCTTGACCAGACGGCGCGCCCAGAAATCGGTCAGAAACGGGTAATCCGCGCGCAAAGACGCGATCAGGTCGTCCACCCCGTCCACCGGAAAATCGCCACCGGGCAAGGCCACGCCGGCCGTCCACTCACCGCGCGTACCGGGAAAGAACCGCGCGATCTTTTCCAGCGCGCCTTCGGCGAGGCGGCGATAGGTGGTGATCTTGCCGCCAAACACGTTCAGCATCGGCGCTCCAAGGCTTTCGTCCACCTTCAGAACGTAATCGCGCGTCGCCGCGGTTGCCGAGCTGGCCCCGTCGTCATAGAGCGGCCGGACGCCGGAATAGGTCCAGACGATGTCGTCGGGCGTCACCGGCGCCTTGAAGTATTTCGAGGCGAAGTCCATCAGGTAATCGGCCTCGGCCTCGGTGCAGGCGGGCTTTTCGTTCGGGTCATCGTGATCGGCGTCGGTGGTGCCGATCAGGGTGAAATCCGTCTCGTAGGGAATGGCGAAGATGATCCGCCCGTCCTCGCCCTGGAAGAAATAGCACTTGCCGTGGTCGAACAGTTTGCGGGTCACGATATGACTGCCGCGCACCAGCCGGACGCCCTCGGTGGTGTTGATCCGCGCGGTGTTGCGGATCACATCCTCGACCCATGGCCCGCCGGCATTGACCAGCATTTTGGCACGGATCTCGCGGCTTTCGCCGGTTTCCCCGTCCTGCACGGTAACGGTCCAGAGTCCGCCCTTCACTTCGGCCGACATCACCTTAGTGCGCGGCAGGATCGTCGCGCCGCGCGCCTCGGCGTCTCGGGCGTTGAGGACGACCAGACGGGAATCCTCCACCCAGCAATCGGAATATTCGAACGCCTTCTCGAACCTGTCCTGCAGCGGCGCGCCGGCCGCATCGGTCCGCAGATCGACCGTCGAGGTCGCCGGGAGGATCTTGCGCCCGCCGAGATGGTCGTAAAGGAACAGCCCCAGACGGATCAGCCAGGCGGGGCGGCGCCCCTTCATCCAGGGCATGAACAGGCGCAACAGGCGCGACGTGGGCGTCTCGCCCTCGAACCGCATGTCCTTGTGATAGGGCAGCACGAAGCGCATCGGCCAACTGATATGCGGCATGGCGCGCAGCAGGGTTTCACGCTCCACCAGCGCCTCGCGCACCAGGCGGATCTCGAAATATTCCAGGTAGCGCAAACCGCCATGGAAGAGTTTCGTCGAGGCTGACGAAGTGGCCGAGGCAAGGTCGTTCATCTCGGCCAGCGTGACGCTGAGACCCCGGCCCGCCGCGTCCCGCGCGATGCCGCAACCGTTGATCCCGCCGCCAATGACGAAGAGATCGACGACCTGCGTATGTCGTGACGGGTCCGTCAACATGGCCTCCCTGCCCATATTGAAGTTGATCTTAAACGAACCATAACAGGACGCGTTGCGTCAACTGTTTTTTTCGTTTGTTTTCGTTTATGTATTTTTTGGCTCGCTCGTCAGTGAATTTGCTTCTGCGAACATCTATAAAAATTATTACCAAACAGGGTCTTGAAGAATTCTTCGCGAAAACGCAGAGACACCATGACCTTCGGAACGCGACTTGCAGAGATTGCGAAAGGGCGCAAAAACGAAGATAATCGCCCGACGCAGGGAAAGGTTGCCGCGATGGCCCAGAGTTTCAGAAAGCCCGAGATCCTCGAAATCGCCCGGCAGGAAGGCAAGGTCACCGTCGATGAACTGGCCGACCGATTCGAGGTGACGCTTCAGACGATCCGGCGCGACCTGAGCGAGCTTGCCGACGCCGGCAAGCTGGAACGGGTCCATGGCGGGGCCATCCTGCCCTCGGGCACCAGCAATATCGGCTATGAGGAACGCCGCACACTGAACGCCGAGGCGAAAACCGCGATCGCCCGGCGTTGCGCGCAGGAGATACCCCAGAATGCCTCGTTGTTCCTGAACATCGGCACCAGCACCGAGGCGGTCGCGCGGGAGCTTCTGAACCACCGCAACATCATGGTGGTCACCAACAACATGAACGTCGCCAATATCCTGGTGGGAAATCCCGAGTGCGAGATCATCGTCGCGGGCGGATTGCTGCGTCGCTCGGATGGCGGACTGGTCGGAACGCTGACCGCGCAGGTGATCGAACAGTTCAAGTTCGACTACGCGATCATCGGCTGCTCTGCTCTGGACGAGGAAGGCGACATCCTGGATTTCGACATCCAGGAGGTCGGCGTTTCGAAGACGATCATCCGACAGTCGCGGCGAACATTCCTGGTATCGGATCACTCCAAGTTCCAGCGCTCCGCCCCGGCGCGCATCGCTTCGCTCGGCGACGTGGACGCCTTCTTCACCGACGCTGCGGCGCCGGATCCGGTTCAGCGGCTCTGCGAGGAATGGGACACGCGGATCGTATTGGCTTGAGGCGCAGCCAGTTCAGCGGCGGGCATACCAGCTGACCGAGGCATGCTTGCGCGTATAGAACTCGCCCATCAGTCCGATCATGATCAGTGCGAGCGACAGGTAGACCGGGTAGCTGATCGAGGAGAAATGCGGGTTGTAGTTGATGAAGACGAAGCCTCGGCACTGGTCGATCGTGTGGAACAGCGGGTTCCAGTTGAAGATCGGCAACATCGTGGCCGGCAGGGTGTTGGCCACGAACATCTTGCCCGACGTGATCATGTTCGCGCGCTGATAGACCGTCGCGACGATCCTGACGGCGTCGGGAAACCACGGCTTGACGGCCAGCATCACCAGCCCGATCGCGACGCCCGAGAGCCAGGCAAGAAGCACCATCCCCATCGCTCCGATCGGCTCCTCGATGTGGATCGGTTCGAAAATGACGTGATAGCCGTACAGCACCACCGACATCGACAGCACCTGGATATAGAGCGAACTGAGCGCCGCGGCGCAGATCGCGACGACCGTGTTCATCGGCGCGTGTTTCATCATCGGCGAGGCCGGCCCCTCGGACCCGACGACAGCGCCAAGCGCCTTGTTGTGGGTCATGAACAGGAAGATGCCCGACATGATGTAGAGAAGGAAATTGCCCCGGATCGCGTTGCCGCGCATGCCCAGCACCGCGAACATGACATAGAAGGCCAGCACGAACATGACGGTCTGCATCATGTTCATGACCAGACCCATCATGGCATTGCCGTGGGTCTTGCGGATGTTGCGGACCGCGGAATGATAGATAAGCGTCAGCAGGTCGATCGCGCCGACGGCCTTTCCGGGGGGTCTGCTCGGCTCGAACATTGCCTGACCACGTGCTTGGGGGCAGCGCCCCTGCCGAGGCCCTGCTTGCCGTTCTTGTTTGACATGACCATAAGGGAATTACGCAATTCTTACAATGTCCGGGGCAGGACGAACCCAAAAGCCGAGGAGACAGAGCATTGGATTACGAAAAACTTGAGAACGTCTGCCGCAACGCCGCGCTGGAGGCCGGCGCGAAGATCATGGAGATCTACGGCGCAGACGATTTCGAGGTCCGGACAAAGTCCGACGAAAGCCCCGTGACCGAGGCGGACGAGGCGGCGGACGCGCTTATTTCCGCCGCGCTGCGCAAGGCCTTCCCCGATGTCCTTCTCGTCACCGAGGAACAGGCCGCCAGCCACGCCGAGAGCGCGCGGAATTTCCTGATCGTCGATCCGCTGGACGGCACCAAGGAATTCGTCAAGCGCCGGGGCGATTTCACCGTGAACATCGCCTATGTCGAGAACGGCGTGCCGGTGCGCGGGGTCGTTTATGCGCCCGCCAAGGGACGGCTGTTCTATACCCGCGCCGACGGTCGTTCGGTGGAGGAGGCCGGGGCGCTGGACCCGGAAGTCGTCGGAGAGCTCAAGCCGATCCGGGTCGCCGCACCCGACACCGGCGCGCTGATCGTCGTGGCCTCGAAATCGCACCGCGATCAGGCGACCGACGACTACATTGGCAAATACGCGGTCAAGGACATGACCAGCGCCGGCTCATCGCTCAAGTTCTGCCTGGTCGCGACGGGCGAGGCCGACCTCTATCCCCGTCTCGGCCGGACGATGGAATGGGACACCGCCGCCGGTCATGCAGTGCTGCTGGGCGCGGGCGGACAGGTCGTTCGGTTCGACGATCATAGCCCGCTGACCTATGGCAAACAGGCCTATGAGAACCCGTTCTTCATTGCCTATGCGCCGGGCGTGGAACTGAAGGCCGCCTGATGCCGGTGCTGATCGTCATCCCGGCCCGCTACGCCTCGACCCGCTACCCGGGCAAGCCGCTTGTAGCGTTGAAAGGCGCCGACGGGCGGGAAAAAAGCCTGATCGAACGCTCATGGCTGGCCGCCTGCGCGGTTTCCGGCGAGGCGCGGGTCGTGGTCGCCACGGATGACGGGCGCATCCGGGACGCGGCGGAAGGTTTCGGGGCCGAGGTGGTGATGACCTCCGGGGATTGCGCCAACGGCACCGAACGCTGCGCCGAGGCGTTCGACACGCTGGGCGGCGGCTTCGACATCGTGGTGAACCTGCAGGGCGACGCGCCGCTGACACCCGCCTGGTTCGTCGAGGAGCTTGTCGCCGGGCTGCGCGCCGATCCGGTCGCCGAGGTCGCCACCCCCGTGCTTCGATGCGACGGACGCGCGCTGAACGCGCTGCTGGCAGATCGCCGCGCCGGGCGGGTGGGCGGCACCACCGCCGTGTTCGGACAGGACAACAAGGCGCTCTATTTTTCGAAAGAAGTGATCCCCTATACCGGCACGACATTCGCGGATGCCGACGAGACGCCGGTGTTCCACCATGTCGGGGTCTATGCCTATCGCCCCTCGGCGCTGGCGGCCTATCCGCGTTGGGCGCCGGGGCCGCTGGAACGCCTCGAAGGTTTGGAACAGCTGCGCTTTCTCGAACGCGAGCGCCCCGTTCTCTGCGTCGAGGTGGAAGCCCGCGGCCGGCAGTTCTGGGAGCTCAACAACCCCGAGGACGTTCCGCGCATCGAGGCGATGCTGGCGGAGATGGGGCTGGAATGAACGCGGCGCCCCGGGTCAGCGTGGTTGTCGTCAGCCGCGATCGCCCCGGGCCGCTTTCGCGTTGCCTGACGGCGCTGACGCAGCTCGATTACGCCCCGTTCGAGGTGATCGTCGCGGCGGATGACGCGGGCCTCGCCGCCGTCGCGGCGCTGGGGCTGGCGGATGCCGTGAAATCCGTCCGGGTGGAGGCGCCCGGAATTTCCGCCGCGCGCAACGCCGGGGTGGCGATCGCCGCCGGGGATGTCGTGGCCTTCATCGACGATGACGCGGTGGCCGAGCCGACATGGCTGACCCATCTGGCCACGCCCTTCGCCGAGAGCGGCGTCGAGGCGGCGGGGGGATATGTGCGCGGGCGCAACGGTATCTCGTTTCAGTGGCGCGCGCGTTCGGTGAACCGCCAGGCCGTTCACGCCGACCTGCCGCCGGCCGACAGCACGCCCCGCCTTCTGCCGCCGCCCCCTGACGGAGCAATCCGGACCGAAGGCACCAATATGGCGTTCCGCCGCGAAACGCTTGCGGCGATGGGTGGCTTCGACACTGGTTTCCGCTTCTTTCTCGACGAGACCGATCTGAACATGCGTCTGGCCGGGGCCGGGGCGCTGACCGCGGTCGTGCCGCTGGCGCAGGTGCATCACGGTTTTGCCCCCAGCCCCCGGCGCA
>JBAVQZ010000379.1:0-2253 GCA_049694515.1 Paracoccaceae bacterium
CGGCTGGACGATCTGGATATGTATCTCGCCGGAAAGCTTTGATGCCCGAGGGGCGCCCGGGCGGGTTTCCGACCTTCTGGCAGAAGATGGGGCAGGGGCCGCGACGTGCGTTGCTGATCCATTGCTCACTGGCCCATTCCGGCGCCTGGGCAAGCGTCATGGCCCATCTGGGCGATATGTTGACCGCCACGGCGTTCGACCTGCCGGGGCATGGGCGCAGCGGCGCATGGCAGGGGGAGGGCGATTTTCATGATCTCAGCACCGCCGTCGCGCGGGACCTTTTGGGCACGGGTCCCGTCGATGTGATCGGCCATTCCTTCGGCGCCACAGTGGCGTTGAGATTGGGGCTGGAGCATCCCGAAAAAATCCGCAGCCTGACGCTGATTGAACCCGTGCTGTTTGCCGCCGCCCGAGGGACAGAGGCCGCTGCTGACGCGACAGCGGACCATGCAACGGTCACTGCGGCGCTGGAAAGCGGCGACGGCGAAACCGCCGCACAGCTGTTCATGCGGCGCTGGGGGACGGGGCAGAAATGGGCCGATCTGCCCGATGTTCAGCGCGCGATGCTGGCCGCAAGGATCGGCCTGATCCCGGCGACCGACCCGGCGCTGTTCGGGGATTGTGCCGGCGTTCTGACGCCGGGCGGGCTGGAGGCGCTGCATGTGCCGGTTCTGCTGATCGAAGGTGCCAACTCGCCGCCGGTGATCGGGGCGATACACGCCGCGCTCGCCGCGCGGCTGCCCGATGCGCGGCGCGAGACGATCTCGGGTGCGGCGCACATGGCGCCGGTCACCCATCCTGGCGCGGTGGCCGCCGCGATTCGCGGCATGCTTGCGCGGACGGAAAAGGCCCGCAGTTCTTAACCGCGGATCAGGTCGACAAACGCGTCCACGTCGGCATCCGTGGTGGACCAGGAACAGACCAGCCGCGCCGAAAGCGGCTCGTCTTCGGGACCCTCCAGATACTGGTTCATCGGCCAGAGGTAATAGGAGGCGCCGGCAGCCTGCGCCTTGCGATGACCGCCGCGCGGCCAGGTGGCGAACACGGAATTGGCCTGGGTCGGGTGCAGGAGCGATGCGCCCTTGATACTCAGGATGCCCTCTGACAGGCGGGCCGCTGCGGCATTGGCGCGCGCGGCGAGTTTCAGCCACAGATCGTCGTCGAGATAGGCCGCCATCTGTGCCGACAGATAGCGGTGCTTGGAAAACAGATGCCCCGCCCGTTTCCGCCGAAGCTCGAACTCCCAGGCGCGCTCGGGGTTGAACAGGATCACCGCCTCGACGCCCATCAGCCCGTTTTTCGTGCCGCCGAAGGACAGAACATCGACACCGGACTTCCACGTCATTTCCGCGGGGGTGCAGCCGGCGCTGACCAGCGCGTTGGCAAACCGCGCGCCGTCCATGTGCAGGGGCAGGCCATGTGCCTCGGCGATGCTGGACAGCGCGAACACGTCGTCGCGCGAATAGACGGCGCCCTTTTCGGTGGCATTGGTGATCGATACTGCGCCACGCTGGACGTTGTGCACGAAGCCCTGCCCGGTGGCCGCTATCGCTTCTTGCAGCGCTGCGGGCGTGATCTTCGCATCCGCCCCTTCGATCAGCGTCAGCTTGGCTCCACCGGTGTAGAATTCCGGCGCGCCGCACTCATCCTCTTCGATATGAGCGTTGCTGTGGCAGAAGATCGTGGCCCAGGGCGGGCAGAGACAGGCCAGCGACACCGCGTTCGCTGCCGTGCCGGTGGCGACAAGATAGACCTCGGCCTCGGGCGCCTCGAACACATGGCGCAGCCGATCGCGCACCGTGCCCATCAGCGCGTCGTTGCCATAGGGCATTGCATAGCCGTGGTTTGCCTCCACCAGCGCCTCGAGCACCTGCGGCGGCACCGGCGATGTGTTGTCTGACGCGAAATGCACCTTCAGAGCTCCTCTTCGATCACATGGTCTTCCCAGTCTTCCAGCGGCACGTCGAATTCGGGGACCGTCCAGCCCTGCACCGAGACGCCGGCGCGGTGCACGCTGTCGGGATCGCCCGAGATCAGGGGGTGCCAGTCGTAAAGCGGCTTGCCCTCCCACAGCAGGCGGTAGGCGCAGGTCGCGGGCATCCAATAGGCGATGTCGGCGATGTTTCCGGGCGTCAACACCACGCATTCCGGCACGATGGATTTCCGTACCTCGTAATGCGCGCAGCGGCAGGTTTCGTCATCCAGCAGGCGGCAGGCGATGCGGGTGAAGGCGACCTCGCCGGTGTCGGCATC
>JBAVQZ010000380.1:0-3060 GCA_049694515.1 Paracoccaceae bacterium
GTATGATGCGGCGCCAGCAACTTTCCGTATTCATCCAGCAACGCGGCATGGGCGGGGGCCGCCAGCGGCAGAGTGCGCCATGTCAGGACCGCCTGCGCCTCGGCATCGCCCCTGCGGCCCAGCGCGGCATAGGCCTGGGTCAGGCGCAACCCGCCGATCCCCGTGACGGGCGGGTGGCCGTCGAAATAGGCAAGAACCGTCTGCGAATCCGCACCCTCGGGAATCAGCCCCTCGCCCTGCGCGCGCAGCTGCTCCAGCCCGGGCCAATCAGGGTTGCGCTTTAGGAAATCGACGTAGTCGGGAAATTCACCTTCTCCCGCCCGCAGTCGCCGCCACTCGACAATGTCGAGCGCCACCTGCCCCTCGGGACGGGCCAGAGAACGGGCCTTCTCCCACTCGTCGGCGCGCACCGCCGCCATTGTGGCCACAAGCGGCGGCACGTCCGGCTGAGCGTGAAGCGGTGCCGGCAGAGAAAGGCTTAGAATAAGTGGCAGGGCCAAGACGCGCATGAATACCGGATATGTTGGACGGGTTAACAAACTCTTTCACTTCCCCGGGCGGGGCTGCAATACACAAACTTGGCAAGACGGCCGCGGGCGGCTAGGGTCCGCCGCGTTTACACAGGGGGCGACTCGGGCGCCGCCAGACCATAGAGGAGGAGCGTGTCATGATCAGAGGGTCCATTCCAGCCCTGGTGACGCCGTTCAAGGACGGCGCGGTGGATCGCGATGCGCTGAAGGCGCTGGTCGAGTGGCATATCGCCGAAGGATCGCACGGGCTGGTGCCGGTGGGAACGACGGGTGAAAGCCCGACACTCTCACATGCCGAGCACGAGATGGTCGTCGAAGAGGTGGTCAAGGCCGTCGACGGACGGATCCCTGTGATCGCCGGAGCCGGGTCCAACAACACGACCGAGACGATTCGCTTCCTGCAGCATGCCGAAAAGGTCGGCGCCGACGCAGCCCTCGTGGTCACCCCCTACTACAACAAGCCGACGCAAGGCGGGCTGGTCGCGCATTTCACGGCGGCGCATGATTGCTGTGAACTGCCGATCATCATCTACAACATTCCCGGCCGCTCGGTGGTGGACATGCTGCCGGCGACGATGGGCGAACTGGCCAAGCTGCCGCGCATCGTAGGCGTGAAGGACGCAACGGGCGACCTGGCCCGCGTGCCGCAACAGCGGATCACCTGCGGCAAGGATTTCATCCAGATCTCGGGCGAGGACGCCACCGCGCTTGGGTTCAACGCGCATGGCGGCACCGGCTGCATCTCGGTCACCGCCAACGTGGCGCCGCGCCTCTGCGCCGAGTTCCAGGAGGCGACGCTGGCCGGCGACTATGCCAAGGCGCTGGACTATCAGGATCGGCTGATGCCGCTGCATATCGCGATCTTCATGGAACCCGGCGTGTCCGGTGCGAAATACGCGCTGTCGCGGCTCGGCAAATGCGTCGACGAGGTGCGTTCGCCCCTCACCACGGTGTCCGAGGCGACACGCGCCCGCATCGACGATGCGATGCGCCATGCCGGACTGGTCAACTGATCCGCAGGCCGCACCGATGAGCCATGCGAAAAAGCCGCCCCGTCCCGGCGAGGTCCTACTGGACTTCGATCCCGGCGACAGTGGCGGACCGGCGTTGGAGTTCATCGGTAAGATCCGCTCGCCCTGGGGGCCGGACGACTGTCCGAAGAATATCGGGCAGGCGCGCGAGACCGGGCAGCCGGGGAGGATCGAGCTGAACCCGGGCTATGCCGCCGGCCTTCTGGGGCTGGAGGTCGGGCAGGCCATCGTGCTGCTCTACTGGATGGACGGGGCGCGGCGCGACCTGATCGTGCAGAACCCGCGCCACGCCAGCGGTCCGCGCGGCACCTTTGCGCTGCGCTCCCCTGCGCGGCCCAACACGATCTCGCTTGCCACGGTGCGGATCACGTCGATAGACCGCGAGACGGGCGTCGTCGGCATCGACGCGGTCGACTGTTTCGACGGAACGCCGCTGGTTGACATCAAGCCCTGGCTGTCGCGGGTGGACCTGCCGCCCGACGCCGATCTCTGATCACGGCTTTCCCCGCCGCGCGCGATCCCCTATATCCGTGCAACCATGTCCAAACCGAACACAAATCCCAACTACAAGGTCGTCGCCGAGAACCGGCGCGCGCGTTTCGATTATGCCATCGAGGATGACCTCGAATGCGGCATCATGCTGGAAGGCTCCGAGGTGAAATCGCTGCGCGAGGGCCAGGCGAACATCGCCGAAAGCTATGCCAGCGTCGAGAATGGCGAGCTGTGGCTGATCAACGGCTATATCGCGCCCTATGCGCAGGCCAAGACCTTCGGCCATGACGAGCGGCGCAAGCGCAAGCTGCTGGTGTCGCGCAAGGAACTGGCGCGTCTGTGGAACGAGACCCAGCGCAAGGGGATGACGCTGGTGCCGCTGGTGCTGTATTTCAACCACAAGGGCATTGCCAAGCTGAAGATCGGCATCGCCAAGGGCAAGAAGCTGGCCGACAAGCGTGAAACGGCCGCCAAGCGCGACTGGCAGCGCCAGAAACAGCGCCTGCTCAAGGACCACGGATAAGCGCGCGCCGCCGGGGTAACATTGTTGCGCGGGCCTTGCCTCGCCCACGGCGGCGCATTACTGAGAAGGGCACCACCCGCTTGCCGGAGGCGCCGATGTCTGCTGACGATCCCCAAACACTTGTATCCACGGAATGGCTGGCCGCGCATCTGCACGACCCGGACCTGCGCGTGCTCGATGCCTCATGGTACATGCCCGACATGAACCGCGATCCGAATGCCGAATACGACGCGGCCCATATCCCGGGCGCGCGGTTTTTCGACATCGACGAAATCTCGGACCAGCGCTCGGACCTGCCGCACATGGCGCCGCCGGCCGAGAAATTCATGAGCCGCCTTCGCGCGATGGGCGTGGGCGACGGACACCAGGTGGTTGTGTATGACGGGATGGGGCTGTTCTCGGCGGCGCGGGTGTGGTGGCTGTTCCGTCTGATGGGCAAGCGCGATGTCGCGGTGCTGGACGGCGGCTTTCCGAAATGGCAGGC
>JBAVQZ010000381.1:0-2125 GCA_049694515.1 Paracoccaceae bacterium
GGGTGGGGCTACGGCCAGACGGCGCTGGTCTGTGCCATCGGCCACGAAAAGCCGCATCACGGCATCGCGCATCAGTTCTTCATGCCGCCGGGGCCTCTGGCGATCCTGCCGCTGCCCGGCAATCGCTGCTCGATCGTGTGGAGCGAAACCGACGCCCGCGCGGCGCGCATTCAGGCGATGGATGATGACGGATATCTTGCCGAACTGCGCCCCCGTTTTGGCGATTTTCTGGGCGAGATCCACCTTGCCGGCGCGCGCTTCACCTATCCGCTGAGCCTGTCGCTGGCCAATGCGTTCGTGGCCGAGCGGGTGGCGCTTGTCGGCGACGCGGCGCATGGCGTCCACCCGATCGCGGGCCAGGGGCTGAACCTGGGCCTGCGCGACGTGGGTGCACTGGCCGAAGTGCTGGTGGACGCCCACAGGCGAGGCGAAGAGATCGGCGCGCCCGACGTTCTGGCGCGGTATCAGCAATGGCGGCGCTGGGACACAGCCATGCTGGCTGCCGCGACGGATGGGTTCAACCGGCTGTTTTCGAACGACAACCCGTTGCTGCGTGGTGTGCGCGACATCGGCATGGGCGTTGTCAATGCCCTTCCGGGCCTGCGGCGCCGGTTCATCCGCGAAGCCGCCGGCCTGAACGGCGATCTGCCGCGTCTGCTGAAGGGGCGGCCGATCTGACCGCGGACCCACGCCGGTTTCGTGACAGCCAAAAGGGCCGCAAGGACCGATGAGCGGCGGCTCAGTCGATTTGGCGCGCCTCGTCCTCAAGCATGATCGGGATGCCGTTGCGGATGGGAAAGGCCAGATGCGCGGCTTTCGACACCAACTCCTGCCGGTCCGCGTCATAGCTCAGCGTGCCCTGCGTCACCGGGCAGACCAGCGCCTCGAGCATCCTGCGGTCGGGTTTGGCGCCATCGCTCATTGCATCATCTCTTCGTTGTTGCCGCCGCGCAGGGCGAATTCGATCAGCGTGACCAGCGTCTCGCGCCGGTTTGCCAGGCTGGGCGCCTCCAGCAGGGCCTGCTTGTCCTCCGGCTCGAACGGGCAGAGCATCGAGAGCGAGTTGATAAGAAGCTCATCCTCGGCCTCTTTCAGGCTGTCCCAGTCCGTGGAGAGGTTCATCTCTTCGAAATAGCGCGACAGCAGGTTCATGAAACAGGTCCGGTCGAAGTCCTCGTCATGTTCGGCGCGCCCCAGATCCCGCGCGAAGCCGTCCCAGGTGACATCCACCTTCGTGTAGGGGCAGAAACCGGACTGCTCGCGCGTGATACGATAGCGCGAGATCCCGGTCAGCGTGATCATGTAACGCCCGTCCTCGGTCTCGGAAAAGGCCGTGACCCGGCCAGCACAACCGATGGCGTGAAGCTTGGTATCGCTGGATCCCGGCACCTGGCGGGGCTGGACCATGCCGATCAAACGGTCGGGGGTCTTCAGAGTGTCTTCGAGCATCGCAAGATAGCGCGGCTCGAAGATGTGCAGCGGCAGCCGCGCCCGTGGCAGCAACAGCGCCCCGGGAAGCGGGAATACGGGAATCGTCTCTGGCAGGTCAGCGGGTGAGAACATTCCCTGCAAGATAGCCCTCCGAACCGGTCAGGCAAATATCATCGAGGTCAGTCTGCGCCGCCCTTTCAGCATCACCGGATCCTGCGGTTTCATCGCCTCGAAAATCTTGAAAAGCTGCGTCTTCGCTGCCTCGTCATTCCATTCGCGGTCACGGCGGAACAGCTCCAGCAGCTGGTCGATGGCGCCTTCGGCATCGCCCGAGGCGTGCAGCGCCAGCGCAAGGTCGAACCGCGCCTGGTTGTTGTCGGGGTCGGCCTCCACCGCCGCCCGCAGATCGGTCACGGGGCCAGCATCGGCGGCCTGTTTCGCCAGATCGATCTGGGCCTTCGCGGCCTCGACCTCGGCCGAGGTGGCGATGGCGGCGGGCACCGTCCCGAGCAGCGCCTCGGCCTTGTCCATCTCGTCCATCGCCAGATGCGCGCGGATCAGCCCGCCAAAGGCGGCGGCGTTCTCGGGCTCCTCGCCCAGGATCGCCGCAAAGGTCTGCGCGGCATCCACCGCCGCGCCCTCGCTCAGCATCTGCTCGGCGGCCTCGATGGCCTCGGCAAGCCCGTCGCCGCCC
>JBAVQZ010000382.1:0-1886 GCA_049694515.1 Paracoccaceae bacterium
AGCCAATAGGGCCGCGCCGCCGCCAGTTCGGCCCCGATCAGCACACCCATCAGCCGCGCCCGCGCGGCTCCGTCTGACAGTCCCGATACCAGCCGCTCGGCCCGCAGCGAGGCCAGACGCCCGGCCAGCCGCTCGGGCTTGGCCATCGTATCGGACAGCGCCTCGGCAAAAGCGTCGTCATCCCATTCCTCGCCGGTCAGACCAAGCTGGACGGCCATCGCCCCGGCCAGCCCGCCGGTCAGGAAGCTTTGAAAGCTGACCACTTCTTCGGCGCTGATCTGGGCCCATGTCGTCTCGGTCCCCGGCAGGCAGAGCACGCCGTCGAATTTCGGGTTTACGGTCAGAAAACCGGCAATCGCCGTCTCGGCGCCCTGCGTGACATGTGCGGGGCTGTCCTGCGCCAGGCCCGGGATCATCGCTAGCGAGACGCCGCCCACGGCAGCCGGGGTGATCGTCTGATCCAGTGGCGTGCAGGGCACTTTCCGGAGCCCTGCCTGCGGCAGGCCGCACGCGACCAGCGGCGGCAGCGCGCCGGTCAGCACCTTGACGCTGTCGCGCAGCGTGTCCAGCGTCGCGCGCCCCTCGGCCAGCACGTCATGGCCGGCCATCGCGCGCAGCCGCAATTCGGGTCCGTGCGGGGTGACGGCGACCCAGTCGGCGGCGATCTCGGGCATTTCCTGACCTCCTTCGTCTTCCTGCGTGCCCCGCATATTGCATCGCGGCGCGCTGGGAAACCGCCCGCTATTCTTTGGCGGCGACGCAATCTGCGATGGTCTGCGCCATATTGACCAGCAGATCGCCGTAAAGCGCGGGGCCATAGGGCAGGGTCGTGCCGGAAGGGTCCAGCGCGCGGCCAATGCGTGTTCCGGTGCCTTCGACCATCGCACGAACATAGGCCGGGTCATGCTGTGCTTCGGGGAAGACGCAGACAGCCCCTTCATGCTCAAGGTCCTGGCGGATCGCCGCGAGCCGCCCGGCGCCGGGATTGCTGGCGTCGCCCAGCGAGATGCTGCCCACGATGTTCACGCCGAAGGCGTCGGCGAAATAGCCATAGGCGTCGTGAAACACCATGATCGGTGTATCGCCGACCGTAACAAGGATGGCGCGCGCCTGCGCCTCGGCTTCGTCGATGCGCGCGATCGCGGCCGTGGCATTGGCCGCATAAGCGTTGGCGTGATCCGGGTTGGCTTTGCTCAATTCAGCCTGAATAGTGCCGATCCACGCGCGCGCATTGGCCGGGTCGAGCCAGGCGTGGGGGTCGCGCGTCCCATGATCGTGCTCGGCTTCATGTTCAGTTTCATGCGCGGATGCGAAGTCGCGGATCGTCGTGCCGGGCGCGTCCAGTAGGGTAACAACCTTTGCGTCGCCGCCCAGCCCGCCAAGCGCGCGTGCCAGCCACGGGGTCAGCTCCGGCCCGACCCAGAACACCAGTTCGGCCTGCGACAACGCCCTCGCCTGCGACGGGCGAAGCTGGAAGTGATGCGGATCGGCGCCCTTCTCCAGCAGGATTCCGGGCGTGTCCATATCGCCCATGACCTGTGCGGCAAGGGACTGAACCGGCGGAATATCGGTTACGACATCCGGCGCTTCGGCCACGGCCTGGCTGGCCAAGAGGACGAGAAAGAGGATAGGTGGCAGACGCATCGGGTGGGCTCCGGATCGAGGTTGCGTTCGGCCTGTCTGATGATATGTTATAGCATAACAAGTCAAGAGGGAAATCATGACCACCCGCGGCACCCCGCTCGCCTTCGCCAAGCACGACCACGCGGCCTGTTCGGGCGATGTCTTGGCGCGGGCCGACGCACTGGCCAAGGCCGGTGGCCTTCGCCTGACGCCGGTGCGCCGCCGCACGCTGGAGATCCTGCTGGAATCGCACCGGGCGATGG
>JBAVQZ010000383.1:0-2479 GCA_049694515.1 Paracoccaceae bacterium
CAGCACCGGAAATCCCAGCGTCGCACGCGCCGCCGCCGGGAACCCTTCGAAATCGGCGACCTGCGCCAGCAGCGCGCCCACTGCGACCACCGCGCCCAGACCCGACGTGATCCAGCGCGCCTCGGCCGCGCGGTCGGGCGTCAGGACAAGAAGCGGCGCCCGCGCCACGCCCTCTTTGGGAAAGACCCGGCCGCCCAGCCAGCGCGCGGCGATGACCATCAGGCCCAGGGACGGGATCAAGTTGATCACCCGTCCGCCGCGCAATCCCACCAGCCCCGTGGCGTTGATCGCCTGGAGCAACGCCAGCAGGCCCACGAAAGGCAGCACGATCTGGCCCAGCGAAATGATCGCGGCATAGACGGTGCGGGTGCGGTGCGACGAGCCTTCGGCGAAGCGCAGCGTCAGCGCCTCCATCCAGCGCCGGCCTCGGGCCAGAAGGATGACCGCGACCGCCAGGTAGAACAGGATGACCGGCAGCGCCTCGCGCAGGCCGCTGCGGTGGGCGGGGTTTGCCCAGGCGTTGATCGGCTCGTAGGCGATACTTCGCAACGTCTCGCCAAGCGCCGTCGCCCCCGCCTGCCAGTTCGTCGGGTTCAGCGGCGAGGGGCCGAGCTTGAGCAGCGCGTCGGCCTGCCGTTCGCGGATCGTGGTGTCGATCTCGTGAATCAGCCCGTCGGCACGGCGATGGGCCTCCTCGGCCTTCAGCACCGGCGCCTGCAACTGCGCCAGCTGGTCGTTCAGCTCCTTGCGGCGCGCGGCGATCTCGGCCGGCTCGGTGGCGCCTTCGGCCGGCGGGGGCCCCAACGCGTCGATCTGGTCGCGCAGCGTCTTGATCCGGGTCTGGTTGATCGACTGCGCGGCAAGGAATTTCGACCGCCAGTCGGCCAGCTCGCCGCGAAGTTGTTCCAGCGCCAGGTTCGAGGCGCGCCCGTCGGCAAGAGCCTCTTCCGCGCGCTTGGCCGTCTCTTCCCACGCGGCATAGTCAGGCGGCGCGTTCTCGGTCGTCTCGGAAGGGTGCGGTCCGCTCTGCGCAAGGGCGGGCACCGGCACCGCCCCCGACAGGGCGAGGGCGAACAGCACCAGCGCAAGCAGGCGCAGCAGGCGCGTCACGGCACGAAGACCTCGGGCAGATCGCGCGGCGCGGCGGCCAGCCATTTCGGCAACGGCAACCCCTTCTCCTTGAGGAAGGACGGGTTGAACAGCTTGGACTGATAGCGGTTTCCATAGTCGCAAAGGATGGTAACGATGGTGTGCCCCGGCCCCATCTCGCGCGCCATGCGCATCGCGCCGGCCACGTTGATGCCCGACGACCCGCCAAGGCACAGCCCCTCGTGCTCCAGCAGGTCAAAGACCACGGGCAGCGCCTCGGCATCGGGAATGCGATAGGCGTGATCGGGCCGGAAACCTTCCAGGTTGGCGGTGATCCGACCCTGCCCGATCCCCTCGGTGATCGAGCTGCCTTCGGATTTCAGCTCGCCGGTTGTGTAATAGGAATAAAGCGCCGCGCCATCGGGATCGGCCAGGCCGATTTTCACGCCCCTGGGCTGAATCGCCTGTGCAACGCCTGCGAGCGTGCCGCCCGACCCGACGGCACAGATGAAGCCGTCCACCTTGCCGCCGGTCTGGTTCCAGATCTCGGGACCGGTGGTTTCGACATGCGCCTGCCGGTTGGCCGTGTTGTCGAACTGGTTGGCCCAGATCGCCCCATGCGGCTCGGACTGGGCCAGGCGCTCGGCCAGACGCTGTGAATAGCGGATATAGTTGTTGGGATCCTTGTAGGGTTTGGCCGGCACCTGCACCAGCTCGGCGCCCGCAAGGCGGATCATGTCCTTCTTTTCCTGGCTCTGCGTTTCCGGGATGACGATGACGGTGCGAAAGCCCAGCGAGGCCCCGACCAGCGCCAGCCCGATGCCGGTATTGCCCGCCGTGCCCTCGACGATCGTGCCGCCGGGCTCCAGCGCACCGCGCGCCACAGCGTCGCGGATGATGTAGAGCGCCGCGCGGTCCTTGACCGACTGGCCGGGATTCATGAATTCGGCCTTGCCCAGGATCTCGCATCCGGTGGCCTCCGACGGGCGGTTCAGCCGCACGAGGGGCGTGTTTCCGATCAGGTCTGACAGGTCCTTGTGCATGGGTCGTTCCCCCTTCCGCCGGTTTCCTCCCTGACTAGCCGCCGGACCGGGTGAACTCAAGCGCCCGCGCGCAGCCGCTCACGGTGACGTGCAAGCCACAACACCGACAGCACCAGCGGCGCGTTCTCGATCTCGCCGCTGTCCATCAGCGCCATCAGCTGCGCCCATCCTATCACATGCGCGCGTATGTCCTCGCCCTCGTCGGGCGCGCCTCCCAGCCCCTCGGCGGTTTCGGGCAGATCGGCGATGCCCAGGAATGAATAGATGTACTCGCTCTTGGCACCCGGCGACGAATAATAGGAATGCACCGCATGCAGCGCGCCGAAGCTCAGCCCGGCCTCCTCACG